>NZ_MOMD01000026.1:0-48349 GCF_001983015.1 Frankia sp. CcI156 | reverse complement strand
CGGCCTGCCGGCCGGGCCGGGGCCAGAAGGTGACCGATCCCTGCTGCGGGCGGTATGCCCCGGTGAGGCAGTTGAACAGCGAGGTCTTGCCGGCCCCGTTCGGTCCGATCACCGCCAGGATCTCGCCCCGGCGCTGGCGCAGTGAGACGCCGTCGAGGCTGGTCACACCCCCGAACCGCAGCGCCAGGTCGCGGGCCTCCACCACTAGGTCCTCCGGGCCTCCGCCGCGCCCGGCTTCCCCCGGGCCCTGGCTGTCCCCGCGGCCCTGGCTGCTCCCGCGGCCCTGGCTGCTCCCGCGCTGCCGGTCCCGGGAGCGCCGGTGTCCCGGCGGGGAGACGCGGTGCGCTCCGCCCCTGGTCACGGCTTGCCCCCCGTGGGCGCGGCGCCCAGGGAGTCCGCCGCGCCGATGCCGGCCTCCGCGAGCTGGATCTCCCGACGCCGCCGGCGCGACGGCACGAGTCCCTGCGGACGGAAGATCATCATGATCACGATGACAGCGCCGAAGTAGATGTACCGGTCCGCGGGCGGGACCTTGTCGCGCAGGTAGAAGGCGATGCCCTGGAGGACGACGGCACCGACCACCACCCCGAGCCGGGAACCCATCCCGCCGAAGATGACGACGGCGACGACGAAGAACGACGCCTGCAGGCTGAAGCTCTGCGGGTTGAAGAACTGTTTGGAGGCGAAGAGCACGCCGGCGAAGCCCGACACCGAGGCGCCGATAGCGAAGGCGAGCAGCTTCATCCGCAGGGTCGCGACCCCGGTCGCCTCGGCTGCGATCTCGTCCTCGCGGATCGCCGCCCAGGCCCGGCCGATCCTGGACCGTTCCAGCCGACCGAAGGCGATCATGACTCCGACGATGATGGCCAGGAGCAGGTAGTAATACGGCAGCGGATCGATGCCCCACTCGTAGCCGAGGCCGAGCAGGTTGATCGACAGGTGCGGAACGCCGAAGGCCCCCCGGGCACCGTTCGTGATGTTGTCGGCGTTGTTCGCGATCAAATGGATGATCTCACCGAAACCGAGCGTGACGATCGCCAGGTAGTCACCCCGCAGCCGCAGCGTCGGCGCGCCCAGGACGACGCCGGCGAGCGCGGCAAGGACCAGCGCGATCGGGAAGACGAAGAACGGGTTGAGCACGAAGGGCGCGTGCCACGGCATCGCGGTCTGTGAGGTGAAGTAGGCCGTCGCGTAGGCACCGATGGCGAAGAAGGCGATGTAGCCGAGGTCGAGCAGGCCGGCGTAGCCGACCACGACGTTCAGGCCCAGTGCGAGCAGCGCGTAGATGCCGATGTCGTTGACCATCGACTGCTGCGCGGCGGTCGAGACGACCAGCGGGGCGATGATCGCGACCGCCAGAAGCGCCAGGTTCAGCGCGATCGGGCCGCCCCGGGTGGCGTAGGCCGCGCTCACCGGCCCCCGGATGCCGGCCGTCAGCCGGCCCGCCGCGCCCCGCAGTTCGACGCCGAGCGCCAGGACGATCCACAACGCGACGGCGAGCCCCAGGTAGGGCAGGATCCGCGCGTCCAGCACCGAATCCTGAAATGCCTTCAGCGGTTTGTCGGAGCCCCCGGCCGGACCGGTCACCACCGCGGCGAGCACACCCACCAGCAGCAGCACCCCGAGCTGGCGCAGCCGGGCCGGGGAGAACAGCACGGCCGGACGCAGCGATGCGCCCGCCGGGTCGCCACCAGACCCGCCACCCGGCCCGGCGGGTGGGAGCGGCGCCCCGGCCCTCGGCGGGCGGGCGGACGACGTCGCAGCGCTCACGCTGCCCTCCCTAGACGTTCCCCGAGCAGGCCGGACGGTCGGATCATCAGGATGCCGACCAGGA
The DNA here is from genome assembly GCF_001983015.1 of Frankia sp. CcI156. Classification (NCBI taxonomy): domain Bacteria; kingdom Bacillati; phylum Actinomycetota; class Actinomycetes; order Frankiales; family Frankiaceae; genus Frankia; species Frankia sp. CcI156. The sequence goes on along the minus strand of NZ_MOMD01000026.1, from coordinate 46,515 downwards.
CCAGGAAAGCGATCACGTCCTTGTAGGACGCCTGGAAGATATATCCGCCATAGCTTTCCACCAATCCGAGGAGCAGGCCGCCGAGCATCGCCCCGCGCACGTTGCCGATGCCGCCGAGGACCGCGGCGGTGAACGCCTTCACCCCGGGGACGAACCCCATGCTGTACGAGGCGTTGAACGTCATCGCGTACAGGAAGCCACCGGCCCCGGCCAACAGGCCGCCGAGCACGAACGTGACGATGATGATGCGTTCGACGTTCRCGCCCATGAGAACCGCGGTGTCGGCGTCCTGGGCCACCGCGCGGATGCCCTGCCCGAGCCGGGTCCCCGCGACCAGCCGGTCCAGTCCGACCAATATCGCGATCGCGACCGCGAAGATGACCAGCGACTGGGTGGAGACGTCCGCTCCGAACAGCGTGAACACCGTTCCGTCGGTGAACAGGTCGGGCAGGGCCACATTCTGCCGGCCGAACTCCTTGCCGGCAAGGTTCACCGCGAACAGCGAGGCCCCGATGGCGCTGATGAGATAGGCCAGCCGGGGGGCGGAACGGCGCCGCAGCGGCCGGTACGCCACCCGTTCGAGCGTGAAGGCGGCGAGCCCGCCGCAGATCGCGCCGGCGCCGAGGCCCATGGTCACCAGGCCCACCGATTCGAGGCCGCCCGGGACCGAGCCGTCCCCGGGCAGCAGGGCGCGGGCGGCGAACAGCCCGCCGAAGGATCCCAGCATGAAGACCTCGCTGTGCGCGAAGTTGATGAGCTGGAGGACCCCGTAGACGAGGGTGTACCCGAGCGCGATGACCGCGTACAGGGAGCCGACCGTCAGACCGTCGACGGTCAGCTGCCAGAACTGGTCGAGGAAACCCATCCGTGTGCCTCGTTCACCACCAGGCGAAGCGGTGGCCGGACGTCCCACCCCCGRCCACCGCCCGCACCGACATCAGGCCTTGACCAGGTTCGCGATGTTGCCGAGAACGGTGATCTGTCCACCCTTCACCTGGTAGACGAACACGTTGGAGCCCTTGACCTCGCCGTTGGGCTCGAACACCACGGTCTTGGTGATGCCGGGGAAGTTCACGGAACCGAACGCGCCGGTCACGGACTCCCGGGTGACGTCCTTGCCGAGCTTCTTGAAGACGTCCGCGAGGGCGAGCGTGGCGTCGTAGGCCTCACCGGAGTAGGTGCCGGGCTTCGTCCCGTTGTTGACCTTCTTGTAGGACGCGACGAAGGACGCGGCCTTCGGGTCGGTGTTGGCGTCGCCGCAGGGGCAGGTGAGGTAGGCACCCTCGGCCGCGGCGGCCCCGGCCTGCGCGACGTACTGCGGGTCGAGCGAGCCGTCACCGCTGATGATCTTTCCGGTGAAGCCCTTGCCCTTCAGCGCCTTCGACAGCAGCGCGAACTCGGGGTAGTAGCCGGAGTAGTAGAGGACCTCGGGCGCGGCAGCGATGATCTTCGTTGCCTCGGAGGTGTAGTCCTTGGTCGGGTTGATGCCGTCGTGGGTCGCGTTGACACCCTTGGCCTTGAGCTCGGCCTCCAGCGCACCCGACAGGCCCGTGCCGTACTCGCTCTTGTCGTCCAGCGAGTACACCTTCGTCGCCTTGAGCACCGTGGCGATGTAGTCGGCCGCGGCCTTGCCCTGCACGGTGTCCGGGGCGATGACCCGGTAGAAGGTCTTGAAGCCCAGGGTGGTGAGCGCGGGGTTCGTCGCCGACGGGCTCACCGACAGCAGCCCGGCCTGGGTGTAGGCCGGCTCGCTCGCCTTGGTGGCGCCGGAGAACATCGGGCCGACCACCGCGACGACCTTGGAGTCATCGATCAGCTTCTGGGCTGCCGTCGGGCCCTGATCCGGCGAGCCGCCATCGTCGGATTCGACGAGCTTGAGCTGGAACGGCGCGCTCGCATCCGCGTTGACCTCGGCGATCGCCGTCCGGACGCCGTAGAGGGCGTTCAGACCGAGCTGCTGGCTGTCGCCCGAGAGAACTCCCTGGAAGCCGATCGTGATGGTCTGCTTCCCGTTCGAGGACGAACCACTGTCACTTCCACAGGCCGCCGCGGTCAACGCCACGGTCGCGGCAAGGGCTATCGCTCCCAGGAGCGGGCGCCTACCCATGCAATTCCTCCTCCGGTCCCGCCAGACCCGACTCCGATGCCATGGCCCGGCCCAGTCACCCCGACGCGCCCGGCCCGCGAGCCGGTGCGCCACCGCATAGAGAATGACGTGCTGACCAGCATCAATTCGCACCACCCCCCCGGATGGACGGGGCGGCGCACGGTTACACACCGGCACGATCCCGCGGAACCCGGCACCTCAGCATGGCTATGCCCAGACCGCCGGGCTGGTGCCCAGCTGTGCCGGCGGGGAGCTCCAGCTCGGCGCGACGCCGGCCACGGTGGCGGCCGGGCGGATGTACGACAGGGGTCCGAACTCGCTGTTCATCGTGGCGCAGAACTCCTCGGCCTCCTCCCGGGTCGGGTCGGGGAGCGCGAGCGTGTCGTGGTGTCCCAGCCCCTGCAGCCAACGACCGGTCCGGGTCAGGGACACACCGACGTGCCAGCTGCCCCCCTCGGTCGCCCGGCGCGCCAGCGCGTCCAGCACCCCGTAGACGGTGAGGTAGCCAGTCGAATGATCAAGGGCCTGTGCCGGCAGCGGCACGGGGCGGTCGGACCGGGTCACCGCCGCGGCGGCGGTCGCGATGCCGGACGCGGTCTGGACCAGACTGTCGAACCCGCGCAGACCGCTCCAGGGGCCCTGCCGTCCATACGCGGTGATGGTCGCGCAGACGATGCCCGGCCGGATCCTGGCGACCGCCTCCGGGCCGAAGCCGAGCCGGTCGAGGGCCATCGGCCGGTAAGCCTGGAGCACCACGTCCGCCGAGGCGATCAGCTCGCGCAGCCGGCGGGCGTCCGCGGTCACCCGCAGGTTGAGGAAGGCGTTGCGCTTGCCGAACCCGGTGTCGACGAGCACCGTGTGCACCTCCGGCAGGTGGGCGGCGCCGACCCGCAGGACGTCGGCTCCGTAGGCGGCCAGCGTGCGACCGGCGACGGGACCGGCAATGACCCGGGTCAGGTCGAGCACCCGCAGACCCGCGGCCGGCGTCTCGGCCGGGGGCGCGGCGAGCGCCGGGCCGTCGCCGAGCCGGCGCACCTCGACGAGGGGAAGCTCGTCAACCGCCCGGGCCTGCCGGTGCTCGCGCCACTCCCGCTCGCTACGGGCCATGCTGGCGCACAGACCCATGGCGTGCAGCTCGAGTTCCAGCGGCTCGGCCTCGAAACGGCGGATGACCCGTTCGACGGCGGCGCGCTCGCCCGGCGTCCCAAGAAGATCCAGGATCCCGTTGCGGTGGTGCGGGAAGTTGCAGTGCAGCTGGATCCACCGGTCGTCCCCGGTGCGGTAGTACCCGGAGATCGGGTCCCACGGGCTCGGCGGTGGCTTGCCGGCCACTCGCAGGTACCGTTCGCTGCGGAAGACCGCACTCGCGTGACGAGTGTCCACGGTGACCTCYGGCGGGGCCCCGCCGCCGCGGGCCGCGAGCAGGCGGCTAGCCCCGACGGCCGCGGCCGCCACCGACGCGGTCGCCACCGTCGTCACCCGGTAGAGGCTGGGCAGGACGTCGGCGGGTCCGGTCACGGTCAGCCGCTCGGCGATGTCCGGATCCTGTACCAGCGACGCGACCTCGGTGACAATCTCCGAGTTCTGCCGTTGCCCCATCCACCCATCCTGTCCCACCCTGGTGTGCACGCGGYGCCCCGAGCGCGCCGTCGGCCGAACCGGAATGAGGCCGGCACGCCMGATAAGACGATCCTGAGAGCCAAGAGCCACAACGCACAGAAAATCCTATTTTGCCGCTGTCCCGGCCTCCCGACTCGCGCTCGCCCCGGGCCGTCCAAGGCCCATTCTGGTCATGTGTAGGTACTTTCGCCATGACACCGGGCTCGCGGCCGCCCGGTCGGGTGGTCGGCAATSGCAGGAGACACCCCGATGCGCGTGCAACGCTCGCTGTACGAGGTGCTGGACGTACCGCCCAGCGCCACCGCCGAGCAGATCCGGCATGCCTACCGCGTGGCCGCCCGCCGCACCCATCCCGACGCCGGTGGTTCGTCACCGGCCTTCGATCGGGTCACCCTCGCCTACCGCGTTCTCGGCGACCCCGACCGGCGGCGCCGCTACGACCTGCGCCTCGCCGCCGGCACGCCTCACCCGTCCGCGCCGCGCCGATCATCACCGGGCCCATCCGCGCCGGGCCCATCCGCACCGGGCCCGGGTGCACCGGGCCCGGGTGCCGATCCGATGGTCCGTCGCCGCTACCTCGCCCTGATGCTGGTGGCGCTGACCCTGTTCATCTCGGCAGGCACCGTGGTGCGGCTGTACTCCGTGACCGCCGCCATGATCATGATGGTGGTCGCGGCGATGATCCCGCCCGTCGCGGTCACCGTGGCGAGCCGTCCCCGTCGGGCGCCTTCCGACCCCCGTCCCCGAGCAGGCGAGGACCGGGGCGTCCGCGCCGACCGCACTCCCCCGCCCGGATCAGACCGGTAGCCGCACGCGTAGGGAACCGGCCGGGCGCCCGCCGCCGAGCACCGTGGGCGCCCCGAGCACGGCGAGCTGGGCGAAGTCGAGCTCCTGGTGCCCGGGGGCGTCCGGACCGGGAAGAGCACCCAGGCGGGTCAGCACGGCCAGCGCGACCGGGACGCCGGGCCGCCCGCTCCCATCCGCGATCTTGACCGCGACCGCGTGACCCTCGGACGTCGCCACCACCGTGACACCCTCGGCGCCGTTCTTCGCGACGACGCCGGGTACCGCCCGCATCAGGTCGGTGTCGGACCGGCCAACACCCCCGATCAGCTCGGGATGCGCCCGCATGGCGTTGATGACCCGCCGCTCGGGGCCGCCCGGCGCGGCCCGGACCATCGCCCGCAGCCCGCGAGCCAGGCCCGTGAGCGAGAACGCGAACAACGGGGCCCCGCACCCGTCCACGCTGGTCGCGACGATCTCCTCGCCGATCAGCTCCTCGATCGTGCGCCGGATCACCTGCTGCAACGGATGATCGGGGTCGGTGTAGTTCTCGATCGGCCAGCCGGCCGCCACGCAGCAGGCGATCATCCCCGCATGCTTGCCGGAGCAGTTCATCAGCACCGGCTCCGCGCGGCCCCCGGCGCGAAGGTGCGCCTGGGCCGCGGCCGGGCCCAACGGAAGATCGGCGGGACAGCGCAGGGTGTCGACGGAGACGCCCGCTACCGAGAGGATCTCCAGCACCCGCGCGAGATGCACCGGCTCGCCGCTGTGGGAACTGGACACGATGGCAAGCAGGTCACCGGGGATCTCCCGGCTCAGGAAGATGCCGTCCAGCCCGGCACGAAGCATCGCGGCGGCCTGAAGGGGCTTGACCGCCGATCGGGGGAAGATCGGGTGGTCGGGCACGCCGACGGTGAGCGCGCTGTCCCCATCCCGACCGAGGCCGATGACGGTGCCGTGATGGCAACTCTCCACGAACGGCGCACCGCCGCGCAGCCCCCGGACAACCTCGGCGACCACCTGCGGGCCCTCCGGCGGCTGCATACAGCCAGCGTACGTCGGGCCTTCTCCCGCTCACCCGTTCTCGCCATCCGCCGAATCCGACGCTCGCCTCACGGCGGCCGCATATCCTGGTGCCGTGCCTGCCTACGACTACCGCTGCCGGGTATGTGACGCATCGTTCGAGGTTCGCCGCAGCATGCACGAGTCCGTGCCGGACAGCGCGGTGAGCTGCCCCTCCGGACACACCGAGACCTCGCGGATCTTCTCTGCGATCGCCGTCAGCCGCGGCTCGGCCACGCCGRCTCCGGCTATGGCCTCGCCGTCCGCCGGCGGGGGCGCGTGCTGCGGCGGCGGCTGCTGCGGCTGACGCCACCGTTCATCCTGACGCCACCGTTCATCCGCGGTGACGATGGATGCCCGCGGCCTGCGATTTCGTCGGCCCACGCGCCGCCCGGGTCCGCGGGCCGACATCCACCTGACGGTCCCGCTGGCCGCCGCACGCGGCGGCCCGGTCCTCCACCAGCCGCCGTCGCAACAGCCGCAGGGTATCTTCCCGCTCCGTCTGATCCAGACCGGCTACGAGGGTCTGCAGCAGATCACCTGATCCGGGTCGTTGGTCGCCATAGCCGAACCCACTCGTACCCATGGGCRTGTCCTACCCAGGCCACCGGCGTGTCACGCAGTCCCGGGCCCACGGGAACAAGGCACCGGGCCACCGGAGTCTCCGCCGCACCCCCCGCAGCGCCTCCCGCAGCCGAGCGCGGACGACCCGGCGATCGATGGCCCGCGGGCCGAGCACCATGATCCATGCGATACCCAACGCCCACAGGCCGGCGAGGGCACCGAAGGCAAAAACGTTGAACGCTCCGATCATCGCGAAGCCGACGAGCAGCAGAACGCTCGCGGCGAGCCCGCCACCCACGGGTGTTTCCGTACCCCGCCGGCTACGGCGTCATACCGACTACTTCATGATGTTGGTCATATTATGGATCATCGGACGGATTCAGTGACGCCGTGACTCCACGTGAGGAGGGCCGGGTCGCAGTACCCGCCACAGCGCGCCCAACGAGGTGAACTGGATGTCGGGCGGCGCACCGGCGACCTCGTCAACCACCCGGTCCGGGGCGTGCTGATGACGCAGATGATCCATGATCTCGTCACGGTTGGCGGGGAAGACCGCCCGGCCGAGCCAGYGGGCGAGCTCGGAGCGTTCCTCGACGTCCACCGGCGTCATCCCAGCCGGCACACCGACCCGCGACCCAGCGGCATCCAGGTTCTGCGGGCCACCGGTCGCTTCCTCGGGGAACGGTTCAGCGGAGCGCCATTCCTCCGCCCGTGTGTCCCGCCCGGCCCGCACAAGCCCCTCGACCTCGTGCGCCAAGATGTCGTCGCGCACAGGGCCGTGCTTGGTGCTTCCGCGATCCACTGCCATGTTCTCGTTCCTTTCCGCTGTTTCAGTGGTGCGCGCTGACGGACGAAGCAAACCCGCGATCGGGCCACCCGGCTTCTCCGGTCAGCAGATGTTCACGGCCAGCGATGGGCGGGAACACCGGCATCCATGGTGCGGATACCCCACAACGTGTTGGTCAGACCCGCCGAACGCCTGGAGCGGGCCGAAGCTCTCGACCCGGTGGCAGTGAAGATCCGTGACATGGTCCGCCGCTCCCTGCACGACGGGACCATCCGGGACACCCTGCACGGCGTGCCGCTCGGTCACCCGCTGCATCCGGCGCTCGCTGCGCTCCCCATCGGAACCTGGATCTCCGCGGGAATCGTGGACCTGCTCGCGGGACGTCACGAGGGGTCCGAACGGGCGGCCCGGGTACTGATCGCCACGGGGTTGCTCGCGGCGGTCTCGGCCGCCGCCAGCGGCCTCGCCGACTACTCCGAGCTGCATGAGCGCCAACTGCGGGTCGGGGTGGCGCACGCCGCGACGAACAGTCTGGCGGCCTGCTGCTACGCCGCCTCGCTCGGCATCCGATGGCGTGGCAACGGCCGCCTCGGCCGTCGTCTCGCGCTGCTCGGCCTCGCCACGGCCAGCACGTCGGCCTACCTCGGCGGTCATCTGGCCCACCGGCAGGCGTCGGGAGCCAACCACACCGAGGAGGTACCCCACCTGCTGCCGCCCGGTTGGCATCCGCTCGCCCTTCTGGACGAACTGGCGGACGGCCGACCCGAGGCGCGGCTGTTGCGGGATGTGCCGGTCGTCCTCCTCCGGAAGGGAGACCACGTCGACGTACTGGCCGGCCGGTGCAGCCACCTGTCCGGACCACTGCACAAGGGAGAGATCATCCGAAGGGACGGCTTCACCTGCCTGCGCTGCCCCTGGCACGGCAGCACCTTCCGGGTGACGGACGGCGCGGTGGTGCATGGTCCCGCGACCGCGCCCCAGCCGCGGTTCGATGTGTGGATCTCCGATGGTGAGGTCCGGGTACGGCTGCCTGGGGCGGGATAGCTACCGCGGAATAGCTAACTGGGGCGGGACAGCGTCGAGGGGCTGTCCGCCGCGGAGCGGGGCGTCCCGGCTGCCGGACCGGTTGGCGGGACGGCTGGCGGGACGACGGCCGGGCTGGCGGCGCCAGCCGAGCGCTGTAGGCCCGCGCGGTCCGAGCCCGGGCGCCCGGTGGTGGCCATCTCGCCCACCCCGTAAAGCGCATAGGCTTTCCTGATCACCGGCCGGGCCACGTTACGGACCGGCACCCCACCGGCCGTCATCCCGTGCTCCGAACCGGCATGGGCGTGACCGTGCAGCGCAAGGCAGGCGGCCCCCGCGTCCACCGCCTCGGCAAGGTGGTAGCTGCCGAGAAACGGGAAGATCTCGGTTCGCTCGCCGATGAGCGTGTCCGGTACCGGAGCATAGTGCATCAAAGCCACACGGATTTCGCAATCCAGACTTTCCAGCGCACCGCGCAGCCGGGATCCGGCGTCCTTCGTGTGCCGGATGAACGCCTTCATCAGTGGTTCGCCGAAGTCGCTTCCGCTGGCCCCGGCGAACCCCCCGCCAAATCCCTTGACGCCGGCGATTCCGAGACGGCGGCCGTCGATGTCGAGGACCGTGCCGCCGCCTTCGAGGACGGTCACGCCAGCATCGGCCAGCATTTCGATGATCTCGTTCTCGGCACCGCCGTGGTAGTCGTGATTACCCAGGACGGCGACGACGGGCACCTCGGCGTCCGCCACCTCGGCCGCGACGATCTCGGCCTCGGCCGGCAGCCCCCGCTGGGTGAGATCACCGGCCAGCAGCAGCACGTCCGCCCGACCGGCGAGTCCACGCAGCAGCGGTGCGAAGGTTCCGCGGCTGTCCACGCCYAGGTGGATGTCGCCGACGGCGGCAATTCTGATCATGAGATGGTCTCCACGTTCGGCGGCGCCTCGGTCGGCATCCCCCGATCCGCGATGGTGACCTCGTTACTCACCAGGCGTCCGGGAAGCGCCTCGGCGAGCACATCCGCGACGGCCCGGCGGCGGGCGTCCGTGGYGACCTCGCCCTCGACCAGGATCTGCTGGCCATCCACCACCACCTCCAGCCCGAGCTCGGCCACCCTTGGATCCTCGGCGAGGCGTTCGTGCAGGTCACCGGCAAGATACTCATCGGCCTCGGTGAGGTTCAGTGCCCCGTACCCGGCGGTGTCGGCGATCCGCTTCGCGGTCCCGGCCTGCTCCGCCGCACCCGCTGGCACCGCCCCACCCGCTGGCACCGCCCCACCCGCTGGCACCGCCCCACCCGCTGGCACCAACGGGCCGTGCGGACGTGAACCCGTGGGGGTGCCCCCGGCCGACGGAGCACCTTCGGTAGACGGAGCACCTTCGGCCGACACTGCACGACCGGCGGCCGGGATCAGGTTGAGCCGGGTGGCCACGAGCAGGGCCGCCTCGGCGAAGGGGGAGGTGGCCGTCGCGCGACGTACCTGATCCCAGTCGACCTGCTCCCGCATCGCTCTGATCATCGGTATCACGCGAGCGAGGTCACAGTACCGTTCCTCCAGGGCCAACAGGGTCATCTCGAACCAGTCGGTGGCATCCAGCACGGGCATGCGCACCGAGTCCACCGACATCTCACTGGACCGCTCCAGCGTTTGCTGGGTCACCGCCCGACCCACCGGATGGTGGATGAGATCGACCAGCACCTCGCCGTCGAACACCTTGGTGAGCCAGTCCTCGGGTGAGTCGACCGGGCGCAGGCCGGCGTTCGCAAGCACCTCGACCGCCCGCGGCACGTCGTCCTCGCGCAGCATGAAATCGACGTCGTGGACCGGCTCGGGGCCGCCCCGGGCCCAGCAGGCGTAGCTGCCCCCGAGAGCGAACGGGATGCCCGCCTCCTTCAGGGTCACAGCCACGCGTTTCAGACTCTCCCGCAGGCCTCTGGGCGCATCCTCCATACCGCTGCCCGTACCCGCGGGAACCATGTGATGCACCTCGCGTACCCCACCGGAGTCGGGCGGCAGGTGGCTGTCGCGATTGCGACACCTCTAAATGACTACCTCGAAGCGGTGACAGGACTACTACAGAAGCATGGCGCCGTCCGGCTATCCGTAGTTATAATTTCACTACATGCCACAAGAGTTACCACTTCGACGCCTGATAGACACCTGAATCTCACGGCTTGACGACACCGAGCGTCGACATGAGCGATGATGACCTTCGCGGCAAACCTGTCGCCCGCCTACTTCGACACCGGATTGGAAGCGAACCCTGAACACGCGCACACGATCCGACCAGTTGGCCAGGGCCCTCGGAGGGGAAACAGCCGCACCGGAGAACTCCGGCGAACGCCTCCCTGAACAACGCGCCACTGGGCCGGCCACCCTGACCTCGCGGCCGGCCGCCCCGGGCGGCCACGGCGTGGTCGACCTGTCCAGCCATCCCGGCCAGCTGGCCCGCCGGCTCCAGCAGGTGACCTATCAGCTCTGGACCACCACTGTCTCGACCGAGACGACACCTCCGCAGTTCGTGGTCCTCAACAGCCTGCTCGCTGATCCCGATATTGATCAGCGCACGCTCGGAGAACGAGCCTCCCTGGATCGGTCGACGGTGGCCGATGTGGTGGCGAGGCTCGTGCAGCGTGGGCTCATCCGCCGGGTCCGTGACCCGCGTGATGGCCGGCGCAACGTCCTGCGGCTGACCAAGCGGGGAGAGTCGACCCACGGTCAGGTGGCGGACCGCATCGACCAGATGAACGACAAGCTGCTGGCGCCGCTGTCCGAGGAGGAACAGACCGCCCTGTTGTCGATGTTGGCCCGCATCGTCGACCAGGATAGGCCCCATTAAYACGATGCGGGGTCGCTACGTATCGCCCGAGGTCGATGACGGTCGGCATCTTCGGTATCGCCGCCTCTTGACGTCCTCTCCGCCCTGAAGGGTGGAGATTCCCGCCTGCTACGCCGCTGTTCGCATCCCGGTCGTGGACGACCCCGCAGGCCGGGCACGTCCACGACCGGACGGTCAGTGGTTTCGGCCCGTCCTTCACCCCGCACGCCGAACAGACCTGCGACAACGCAAACCACCGGTCGACCTTCACCACGGTCCGGCCGTACCGGGCGGCCTTGTACTCCAGCATCCCGACGAACCGCGACCAGCCAGCGTGGGACGGCTCCGCCTAGCATGGCCAGGCATCACCGACCAGAAGCAGCCCGATGCCTGTCCAGATCACGAAGGTGAAAATGTGACTTCACGAATCTCTCGTGGGGCATCCACGCCGCGAATCCGGTGAACGTCGCCGGTCTGCTGCTCGCTGCCGGGGCAGGACGGCGGATGGGACGCCCCAAGGCTCTGGTCGAGTTGGGCGGTGTGACGCTGGTCGAGCGGGGTGTCCGCCTGCTCACGGCGGGGGGCTGCCGGCCGGTCGTGGTCGTCACCGGCGCCGCCGCGGACGAGGTGGGCATCGTCGTGCGACGCCTCGCCACCCGCCGGGTCGCCGGGCCGGCGCCCGCGGGCTGGGATGCGCCCGAGATCGGCCTGGAACCCACGGCCGGCCTGATACCGGAGGTTCGCCTGGTATCGGCCGCGCGGTGGACCGAGGGTGTCGGCGCGTCGCTGCGGGCCGGTCTCGCCGCCCTGGTCGGCACCGACACCGACGCCGTGGTTGTCACCCTGGTGGACCAACCTTCCCTCGGCGCGGCGGCGGTGCAACGTCTGATCTCCGCCGCGGCCGACCCGGGGTCGGCCCATCCGGCGATGACCGCCACCTACGGAGGCCGGCCGGCCCATCCCGTCCTGCTACGCCGCTCGGTCTGGCCCGAGGTGGCGGCTCTCGCGCGCGGCGAGGCCGGCGCCCGGGCGTGGCTGCGGGCCCACCCGGGAGAGGTCACCGGCGTGCCCTGCGACGGCACCGGCTCACCCGCCGACGTCAACACCCCCGCCGACCTCGAAACCCCCGCCGACCTCGAAACCCCCGCCGACCTCGCCAGCGGCGACACGCACACCCAGCCCGGGTAGAACGCTAAGGACCCATGAGTAGGAACACCGCCGCAACGACGTGAGAAACGGAAGAACAACAGCGAACCCCGGTATTCCAAGAAAGGATGACGCCCAACCGGGCCACCGGCAGTATCGGCGGCACGGGAACCGGCGCGGGGCACCATACCATCACCATCTGAGGCTGGCCGGACACCCGGGGATGGTGTCGGGCGCTGCGCGATGGGCTCGGCGGGAAACGTTACGCAGACCATCGTGCTGGTGGCGGGTCAGGGACGGACACGACGCTCGCTCGCGGAAAGGACGTCTCCGTGTCCGACGCCCGCCATCGATCCCGCCGCAACAGATTTCGTGGTGGCGCGTCCCATCACGGCGCGTCCCGGTATGGYGGGTCCCGGGCCGGTGGCCGCGGCCGTGCCGTCACCGTCGGCCTGGGCATCGTCAGCGGCGCGGCGCTGCTTGTACTGGGCGCGTTGACCGCCACCGGGATCGGGTTCGCGGCCCGCGCCGCCTGGGATGCCGGATCGGCCGGGGAATGCGCGGACGGCGGCGAACGGGCCACCCTGACCATCACCACCGCGCCGGCACTCGCGGCGCCGATCAGCCGGCTCGCCGCCGACTTCGATCGTCAGCGCGCCGGTGCCGAGGGCTCGGCGGGCCCGTGCGTGACCCTCGCCGTGTCGGTGGTCGCCTCCGACCGGGTGCTCGACACGCTGTCCCGGCCGGAGTCGCCGGACTCCCCCGGGCCGCCCGACGTCTGGATCCCGGAGTCGGCCGACTGGCTGGAGCTGGGCCAGGAATCGGACCCGGTCACGGCGAAACTGCCGGCGAAGGCCACGACGATCGCGGGATCGCCCGTCGTCATCGCCATGCCGAGACTCATGGCACAGCGCCTCGGTTGGCCCGAACATCATGTGACCTGGGCCGAACTGGCCGCGGCCGCGGGCGAGGCCGATTTCTGGACCCACCGGGGCGAGCCCCAGTGGGGGGACTTCCGGTTCGCCATGGCCAATCCGGAGCACTCGGCCGCCGCGCTGCGGGCCGTCATCGCAACGGTGGGCGCCGCCCGCGGACTCACCGCGGCCGAGATGACCACCGGCACGTTCGACCAGGATCGCGCGGCCCAGCTCACCGTGCTCCGGCAGGAACGCTCCATCGACTGGCTGCCAGAGTATGACCAGCAACTCTTCGACTCGGTGCGCACCGGCGGCACGGAGAACGGCGCGGCCGGATCCGCTCCCTCGGCCTTCCCGGCTCTGGAGGCCGATGTCATCGCCTACAACCGGTCCCTGACAAGCCAGAACGGTAACCCCCCGACCACGACGCTGGTGGCGTCCTACCCCTCGGACGGGATGTTCACGGCGACGGTGCCGTACATCGTCCTGAAGAAGACGGCGAGCTCGTCGTCCCGGCGGGCCGCGGCGGACGCCTTCGCCGCGTTCCTGCGCGGGGACGCGGGCCGCGCGGCTCTCAGCGGAGCCGGTTTCCGCACACCCACCGAGCTGGCGGGCCACGATGACCCAGGCGGGCTGGCCGGGACGCTMAACGCGACCGACGGGGTGCGCTCCGTCCCGCCGAAGCTGGCGAGCACGGACGCCTCCGACAGCACGCTCGGCACGGCTCGGCGGTTCTTCCGCCATGCCCGTCAGCGTGGTGCCACCCTCGTGGCGCTCGACAGCTCCGGATCGATGGCCGAACCGGTCCCGGGCACCGACCCGTCAAGAACTCGGCTGCAGGCGGCCGTCGAGACCTCCCTGGCCGGCCTGCGCCTGTTCGCACCCGACAGCCAGGTYGGTCTCTGGCGGTTCTCCGGCGAGCAGGGCGCCCAGGGAGTCCAGGGCTACCGGGATCTCGTGCCGATGGCTGCGCTCAACGCACCCGGACGAGGCGGCACCCATCGGGACGAGCTGATCGCCGCGCAGGCCGGGATCGTCCCCGGCGGAGCCACCGATCTGTATGCCACCACGCTCGCGGCCTTCCGCTTCCTGACCCAGCACTACGTCCCCGGCCGGCTCAACCAGGTCGTCATCCTCACCGACGGTCGCGACACGAACCGGGGTGCGGCCGCGCCGAGCCTGGACAGCCTGATCGAACAGCTGCACGCCGAGTACGACCCGAAGCGGCCGGTCGCCATAATCATGATCGCCTACAGCAACGACGCCGACCTCACCGCGCTGTCGCGCATCGCCGCGGCGACCGCAGGACGCTCCTACCTCCGGCCGGACCCGAGCCAGGTGGTCGACATCTACCTCGACGCGCTCACCCGCGTCCGCCCCTGAAGCCACGCGCCCCTGAAACCGCGCCCCTGAAACCGCTCAGACGGGAACTCCGGCGGCACGCCGTCTGCCGGCTCGGGTCCGGCGCGGATCGGGACTCGCGGCGTCCGGGAACCTCCGCAGGTATTCGCGTTCGAGCTCCAGCATCCGTGCGGTGTGGGTCTCGAAGGCGTCCTCGCTCCCCGCGATGAAGGCATCGTGCCGGGTACGATGCAGGTGCCGCAGCTCTCGGACGAGATCGACGTCGGTCAGCTCCTGCGCGGGAATTCCAGCTGGTCGGTGCATCATGCCCTCGGTCTACCCATTCCGGCGGCGCGATTCCCGGCTGGCGGGAGGACCAGCAGGTTCGGCGGGATCGGAACATCCGGCCCCGGGCCGGGCGGTGGTACCGGATCCGGCGCGGGCTCGGGTGGCGTCGGCTCGGGACCGGGCAGAACAGGATCGGGGATCGGCGAGGGCGGCGAGGGCTCGGGTGGCGTCGGGCCGGGACCCGGCGGCGCGACCGTGACGATGACGGGATACGTGGTCTGCATCTGATTGCGGTGCCCGGATGGCCCTCTTCACACACCGGGACGACCAGATGCCCGCTCCTTCTGGTCAGGCGCTGGCAGACGCTGGTCGATCTGTGGCTGGCTCGCTACCGTTGCGCACTATGACCGGGCTGGTTGGATCGGCGGCTTCTTCCTGCGACGTCATCCAACGTACCGAGCAACGCATGTCCCGGATGKTCGGCTACACCCGAGCAGCCTGTGCGACGTTCGTGATCATCCCGCTCTTCGGCTGGGCTCGCCTGCGCCACCCGTGGATCGCCGTGCTGATCGTGGCTGCCGCGGCCGTCGAGGCATCCTGGTTCACCTGGCGGGTCTGGCGGCGGCCGGGCCGGCTGTCCCCCCGGTTGGTCCTGGCGGACGTCGCCTTCTGCGTGGCGCTGATGCTCGTCGGGTCCAGAGCCGCGCAACCCGACGAACGCAACAAGATCATGACTGAGCTCGTGCCGTTCAGCCTCGTCGCACCCGCGGGCATCGGCTTCGGCCTCGGGCTGACGCTGCTCGCGGTCGGTGCGGTGGCCGTCCTGATGGCGGCATGGAGCCTGGCCGTGCTGCCGGATGTCTCCCTCAAGCTCGGTTCGGACCTGCTGGGCTTCGCCCTGTGGTACGTCGTCGCCATGCTCATCGCCCGCGAGCTGCGCGCGCTCTGCGCGGCGACCGCGGCCGCCCAGGACGAGGCCGCGGCGRCCGGGCGGCTCGCGATCGAGCAGGAGAAGGAGGCCGAAAGCCTGCGCCAGCGTGAGATCACCCATCGGGAGATCCACGACTACCTGCTCCCCGTCGTCGATCATGTTGCCGCCGGTGGAGTGCCCTCACCGGCACTCGTCCGGGAGGCCCGGCGCGGGGCACAGCGGGCGCGTCGGATCATCATGGATCCACGCGGGATGGACCCGCGGGCCCTGGCCGTCGACGGCACGGCTTCACCGGACTCCACCCAGAACGGCCTCGAGGAGATKATGTCCGCGGTCGTGGACGCCTTGGCCGACGAGGGGCTCGCCCTGGTGCCCTTCGTGTCGATCAAGGGCGAACCGCCCGCGGAGGTCCGCGAGGCACTGGTGGCCGCGACGAGGGAGGCCCTGCGCAACGTGGTCCGACACTCCGCCAGCACCGACGAGGTCCACCTCTTCGTCGAGGGCGACGCGGATTCGGTGCTGGTGGTCGTCCGGGACAGGGGCGTGGGGTTCGATCCCGGCTCCGTCCGAGCGGGCGGGGGCATGACCGGAAGCTATTCCGCCCTGCGCCGGTATGGCGGGGAGACCCTGGTGACCGCCTGGCCGGGCGATGGGACGAAGGTGACCTTCCGCTGGCCCGCCGCCGAGCCGACCGGAGCCGGCGCGCCCGGGACCGGCYGATGAGCGTCGATCGCCGGCCGGTCTCGGTGGCGATCATCGACGATCATCCRATCGCCACCGAATCGCTGGCCGCCAGGTTCGCCGGCGCGGGGTTCTCCGTGCTGGCGCCGGCCCCGAGCCTGGAGACCTTCGACCGGGACACCACGCCCGGGATCGTGGTGTGCGACCTGCACCTGCCCGGGGTGTCCGGGGCCGCCGCCGTGGCCGACCTGCATCGACGCGGTCTTCGGGTGCTGGCGACCTCCGGGGTTGCGACACCGGACGAGGTCCTCGACGCGGTCGCCGCGCAGGCTCGCGGCTTCGTCGAGAAGACCGCCCCGGCCCAGCAGTTCGTGGCGGCGGTGACCGCCGTCGCCGGGGGTAGCTTCCACGTCTCCGCCCGCCTCGCCGGGTTTCTGCTGGAGGATGCGCACCGGCGACCGCTGTCCCGGGGCGAGATCGGCCCCGGGGAACGGAACCTGCTGCGCGGACTCGCCCAGGGCGACCTCATTGACGAGCTGCGCGGCGAGTGGGGAATGACCGCCGCCGCCGTGCACGACCTGCTCGATCGAATCTTCGACGCCGCCCGCCGACGGCGCCGCCTGCACCGGCCCTCCCCGCGGGAGGCCGAGGTGATGGTCCTCGTCGGTTGCCGGGGTATGTCCCACCGGGAAGCGGCGCGGGCGATGAACGTCAAGGCCAGTGTCGTCGCCGACTATCTGCGCACGGCGAAGGCGAAGTACGTGGCGAGCCATCCCGACGCCCCGGCGACGATCCCGCCCAGCACCGCGGCCGCCCTCTGGGCCCGCGAGCTCGGATTCGGCTGAGCCCCCTCGATTGAGGCCCCTTGATTTCGAGGGATTGCCCTGCGCCGGCTTCGGTCACACCCTCGTCAGGATGGGCGGGGGAGGCGGCGAGGATGAGGGTCATCCGCGGTCCTGTCGTCTCTGGGCGGCCTTCCGCGGGTCGTTCCTGGGACCGGAGGCGCTCCCCGTCGGCATGTGGCGGATCAGATCTCCCGACGTCGCGACGGCCCATCCGGCTGACCAACCGATCCCCGGTGACGGCACGAATCCCGAGGCGGACGGCCGTGAGATCCAGGCGGTGCACCGTGGGCAYGCGATCTGGCTGGGTACCCCGGACGCGGATCTGTACCGGCTGGACGACTCGCGGTGGCTGCTGCGCAACAACCGGCGGGCCGCCGCACTCACCCGACGCCTGGTCGCCCGGGCCAGGCCCGTCACGGACGGCACGGCCGGGTCCGCCCACCTGCATCTCGTCACCGGCGATTCGCTCGCGGGCTACCTTCAGATCATCCGGCTCGGACCGGTGGTCGCCCGGCTGCGCACGATCCCGGGCGAGGGGTCCTCGCTACCGCGCACCGTGGCCGTTGATCTCGGCAAGCAGGCCGCCGAGCAGGTAGCCGGGCTGGCGGCAGCCATGGGCGACCTGCGTCGCGCGCCCTGGCGCCCCAGCCGATGGATTACCCGGACGGATCGGTAACGGCCGGGGATCATCCGCTTTCCCCCGATGATTGAGGGATGGTGTCGGCCCATCGGAACTACCAGGATCGAGGGTAGGGACCGCGCCGGTGCGACGGGTTCGGGCCGGATCGTCGGGGGGAGCGAGATGGCTTGGTGCCGAATCGGGGGCGCACCGGCGTGATTCCGCGGACTGTCGGTCGTCGGGGAAGGTCGGCAGTCCGCCTGTTCATACCGGCAAGCGCCGGCCGCCGCTGTCCGCACCGGTGAAAGCCGCCACGGGGGGCAACCGGTCACAAACATTCGGTCCCGGCGTTCGCCCCACTGATGAGGGTGTCGCTGGTGGCTTTGTCGACATCGCTACGATCTGCCCACTGGAAACGTGGACAGGGGGTGCTGTGGGCGAGCCGATCCTCGCCATCGACTACGGCACCTGCAGTGCCTCGGCCGCCTTGGCCGTCGACGGTCGCATCGAACCGGTGAAGGAGCCCGCGAGCGGCTCGGCGAGCTGGCCCGCGTCGGTCTTCGTGGATGGCGGCAGCCTGATCGTCGGCACGCTCGCCGAGCGGCGCAAGCGGATCTGGCCCGCGGCGTACCGCGGCGAGGTCAAGCGCGATCTGGCCCGGGACAGCGCCGTGTCACTCGACGGCCGCAGCTATCCGGCGCACGTGCTGGTGACCGCGGTGCTGTCCGCGCTGAAGGCCGAGGCCGAACAGCAGCTCGGTGGTGCGGCGCTGTCGCGGGCCGTCGTCACGATACCGGCGAGCTACGATCCCGCCGGCCCGCTGCGCCGGACGATGATCGCCGCAGCGGAGGCCGCCGGGTTCGTCGACGTGGACCTGCTCGCCGAGCCGGTCGCGGCGGCCTGGTCGCCGGTGGTCGGCGTCGCGCCCGAGCCCGGCTCGCTCATGCTCGTGTACGACCTGGGCGGCGGGACGTTCGAGGGGGCGCTGGTCGCGGTCGGTGAGGACGGCCGGCACGAGATGCTCTCCCACTCGGCTCTGCACGACTGCGGCGGCCGCGAACTCGACCAGATTCTGTTCGACGAGATCCTGGGGTTGTACGGGCCGGGGCTGGAACCGCTACTGAATCCGCCCGGGATCGGCGAGACGTTCCAGACCACGGCCAACCGGACCCGCCACGAGCTGCTCGACTTCGCCCGGGCAGTGAAACATCAACTCTCCGACATCGCCGTGGTGGAGGATGTTTTCAGCCCGGCCGGCCTGCTGGTCAGCATGCAGCGTGACCGGTTCGCCCAGCTCGCCTCCCCCATCCTGGCCCGCACGATGGCCTGCTGCCAGCACTTGCTGAAGTCCTCCGGTTACGGACCGGACAAGCTGAGTGGGGTGCTCCTCGTCGGTGGCAGCTCCCGGATCCCGGTCGTCACCGACATCCTCGAAGGTCGGCTCGGGGTCGGCACCGACTGGCCGGGGCAGCAGATCTACCTCCCCGCCGATCCCGAGCTCGCCGTGGTGCTCGGCGCCGCCGCCTGGGCAAGCTCGGTCTCCACCCGCCGGACCACCGCGGCGCGCCCGAATCCGGTCCTGCAACCGGCTCGCTGGGACATCCCCGGCGGGCGGGCGACGATGGTGCGCTGGCTCGTCGAGCCCGGGGAGCGCTTCGACGCGAGCGCCGTGCTGGCGCGGGTCCGCCTCACCGACGGTTCCCTGTTCGACCTGGCCGCCGAGGCGCCGGGTAGCCTCATCCACACCCACGCGGCACCCGGCACTCCGGTCCGCGACGCCGACTGGTTGGCGACCACACTTCCGTCCGGGCCGGTGCCGATGGGGTCGGCGGTGCCGGCGGACCTGCGCGGCTTCGAGCGCAGCAGCCGCCCGTCCCACCACGTCGAGGTCACCGCGCGGGCCACCCTCAAGGGACACGAACGCGACGTCACCTCGGCGGCCTTCTCCCCGGACGGCAAGCTGCTCGCCACCACCAGCAAGGACGGCACCCGGCTGTGGGACGTCGCCACCGGCCGAACGTCGGTCACACTCAGCGGACGCAAGAGCCTGGTCGTGCACGGCTGCGCCTTTTCCTCGGACGGCAAGCTGCTCGCCACCACCGGCAGCGACAAGACGGCCCGCATCTGGGACGTTGACGCCGCCCGCCAGACGGTGACCCTGACCGGGCACCGGGGACCCGTGTACGGCTGCGCCTTCTCCCCGGACGGCAGCCTGCTCGCCACGACCAGTACCGACCGCACCGTCCGGCTGTGGGGTTCGTCGACCGGGAAAAACCTTGCCACCCTCAACGGCCATCGCGGCTCGGTCTACGGCTGCGCCTTCTCCCCCGACGGCCGGCTGCTGGTCACCGCCGGCGCGGAGTCCACCCTGCTGTGGRACGTCACGGTTGGCGAGATCATCATGAGCCTGCCGGGGCACACGAACTTCGCCGGCGGATGCGCCTTCTCCCCCGACGGCCGGCTGCTCGCGACGAGCGGCAACGAGGGCACCCGGCTCACCGACGCCTCCAGCGGCACCACCGTGCTCACTCTGCCGGGTTCGGCGCAGAGCTGCGCCTTCTCCCCGGACGGCCACCTGCTGGCGACGGCGAGCACCGACGACACCGCGCAACTGTGGGACGTCGCGACCGGGTCCGCGATCGCCACCCTCACCGGGCACAGCAGCACGGTGATGAGCTGCGCGTTCGCCCCCTACGGCCTCCTGCTCGCCACCACCAGTACCGACATGACCGCTCGGCTCTGGGACATCATCTACACCCCCTGACGCTCCGGCCGTCCCGGCAGGCACAGCCGCCGCCCGGAGATCCCGGAACTCCCGGAGATCCCGGAACTCCCGGAGATCCCGGAACTCCCGGAGATCCCGGAACTCCCGGAGATCAGGTCGGAAAGACCGCGCCGTCCCGTGGCGGGCACTGCAGGCCGAGGTCGTCCAGCACCGCCTCGGGCGCGACGCCACACCCGACCTCGTAGGTACCGAGCTGGACCAGTTCCCACCCGGAGCCCGTGTGATGCAGTACACCCTCGGCCCGGTCGAGATCGGCCACGGTCGGGCGCAGCTCGGTCAGTGCCCAGCTCGGGTCGCTGGCGGCCAGGGTGGTTCCGGTGACCTCGTAGTTCTGCGGCGGAACATTCGCGGTGAACGAGCTCGTCCGGACCGCCTCGGCAATCGCGTCCGCATCCCCGGCCGACGGCGGGAAGGTGCCGGCGCCGCGAGCCACGGCAGCGACGACGCGGCTGGTTTCCCCGGGAACCGACGCCACTGAGGACGACCTGGAACAGGCAAACGCCGTACCCACGGTCACGACTCCCGCGGTGACCAGAGTTGCGGTGGGCAGTACCACCCGGCGCACGATACGGGGACGGTTACCGCGGACGGCGGACCGAGGACGACTGTGGCGAGCCATGCTGTGCACCTACCCAGTTTGCGCAGGTGAACCCCCTGAAGGGGGATACTCCGACGGTCAACCCGACGACAGATCACATCGTGATCTCGTTGAGATTCACCCATCCCTCACTACTCTCGCCCTCATTGGTCTCACCAAGATAAAATCTTGGCAAAATGTGGTGCAATACTTGATCGAGCGTGGTGTYCATCCCATCCAAGCCGTCGGGCCCGCCACCCCGGGAGAGGCTGCCATTCGAGGGGGTCCCGGTCGTCTCGTCGATGGACATCGCGGCGAGTGGCACGCCTACGATTCCGCGGCCCCGCCGGGCATTCACAGACCCGGCATTCACAGCAGGCTCACAGCAAGACCTCAGGTAACAGCCAGCCAAGGAGGCGAAGCTGACACCATGCAACCGGTGCGGGTCCTCGTGGTGGACGACGAGACAACACTGGCGGAGCTGCTGTCGATGGCGCTGCGCTACGAGGGGTGGGAAGTGCGCAGCGCCGCGGATGGTCGCGGAGCGCTGCGGCTCGCCCGCGACTTCCGGCCGGACGCGGTGGTTCTCGATATCATGCTGCCCGACATGGACGGCTTGGAGGTGCTTCGGCGCCTGCGGGCGGAGAGCCCGGACGTACCGGTGCTGTTTCTGACCGCCCGGGACGCCGTCGAGGACCGGGTGGCGGGGCTCACCGCCGGCGGCGACGACTACGTCACGAAGCCGTTCAGTCTCGAGGAGCTCGTCGCGCGGCTGCGCGGACTGATGCGCCGCGCCGCGCGCACCACCGAGGCGTTGCAGGGCGCCCGGCTCGTCGTCGGCGATCTCACGATGGACGAGGAGAGCCGGGAGGTGCAGCGCGCCGGCCAGCCGGTGCACCTCACCGCCACCGAGTTCGAGCTGCTGCGCTTCTTCATGCGCAACCCACGCCGGGTGCTCAGCAAGGCCCAGATCCTCGACCGGGTCTGGAACTACGACTTCGGCGGCCAGGCGAACGTCGTCGAGCTCTACGTCTCGTACCTGCGCAAGAAGATCGACGCCGGCCGCCCCCCGATGATCCACACGATGCGCGGGGCCGGGTACGTCCTGCGGCCGGCCGATCCGGCGCTGGCACCGAGGACCTCCGCCACCCCGTCATCGAGGGGCACCTCGCCGGGCCCGGCATGAGCTCCCCGGCTCACCGGGTCCGGATCGTGCCGGTCGCGCCCTCGCGCTGGTCACTGCGCACCCGGCTGCTCGCCCTACTGATGCTCCTGCTGGCGACCGTCTCGCTKGTGATCGTGTTCGTCACCGCCGTCGCGCTGCGAGGAGTCCTCGTCGACCAGCTCGACAGGCGGCTGCGGGAGGCCAGCGGGCGATGGGACCGGCCGGAACCCACCTTTCTCCAGAACCTCCYGTCCTTCCCGGCCCTGCCGGCCCTCCCGGCCCCGGCCGCCGCCGACTCCGCTGCCACCGCTGCCGCCGACTCCGCTGCCACCGACTCCGCTGCCACCGACTCCGCTGCCACCGCTGCCGCCGACTCCGCTGCCGCCGACCAGCCGTCCAGCCTCAGCCCGCAGCAGCTGCGGGTCCGCCGGTTCTTCCGTGGACCGGTCGATCCGGGAACGCTGGGAGCCGTCGTGGGCGAGGATGGAACCTACGGGGCCTTCATCGATACCGCCGGCGAGGGGAAGGAGCTGACCACCGCCGAGACCGCCGTCGTCGCGGGCATTCCCGCCTACCTGCGGCCGTATACCCGGGCGTTCGGCGATCAGGGTGACTATCGGCTCCTCGCGAGGACCACCCATGACGATATGATCGTCGTCACCGGGCTGCCGATGAAACAGGTGAACGCGACCCTCACCAGGATGACAATGATCGCTGGGGTGGTGGCGCTGGTGGGGGTCGCGGCCGCCGCGATCGCCGGCACGGCGATCGTCCGCGTCACGCTGCGACCGCTGCGGCGGGTCGCAGCGACGGCCTCCCGGGTCGCCGAGCTACCCCTCGACCGGGGTGAGGTGGCCCTGTCGGTGCGGGTGCCGCAGGTAGACACCGACCCGCGCACAGAGGTCGGCCAGGTCGGGGCGGCGCTCAACCGGATGCTCGGCCACATCGGTGCCGCGCTGGCCGCCCGCCACGCGAGCGAGATGCGGATGCGCCAGTTCCTCGCCGACGTCAGCCACGAACTGCGCACTCCGCTCGCGGCGATCAGCGGGTACGCCGAGCTGACCCGCCGGACCCGCGAGCACGTCCCCGCGGACGTCACCTACGCGATGAGCCGGGTCGAGTCCGAAAGCGCGCGGATGACGGCGCTGGTCTCCGACCTGCTGCTGCTCGCCCGGCTCGACTCCGGTCGGGACCTGGTCCGGGAACCGGTGGACGTCTCCCGGCTGATCGTCAACGCGGTCAACGACGCGCACGTGGCTGCCCCGGGCCACCGCTTCGCTCTCGACCTGCCCGAGGAGCCGGTCACGGTCACCGGGGACCCGGCCCGCCTGCACCAGGTTCTCGCGAACCTGCTGGCCAACGCCCGCACCCACACGCCGCCTGGCACCCAGGTCACGGCGAGCCTGACCGTGAGCGGCCCCACGGCGATCCTCGCGGTCGTGGACGACGGCCCGGGCATCCCTCCGGATCTGCTCCCCGAGGTCTTCCAACGCTTCGCGCGCGGCGACAGCTCGCGGTCCCGCGCCGCCGGTAGCACCGGGCTGGGGCTCGCCATCGTCGCCGCCGTCGTCGAGGCACATCACGGGCACGTGCGGGCCACGAGCGAGCCGGGACGCACCGCCTTCATGGTCGAGCTGCCCCGATGCCTCCCCCCCTCGGRGACGGTCCCGTCCGAGCCTGCCCGCCTGACCGGCCCGACGCACCCCGACCGAGCTTCACAGCCTGCGCACAGGTAGATCACAAGAAGCCGAAAGGTCCGCGGTCGACAGTGATCCCCATGTCGCCCATACTCACCGACCCGGTGCCCCTCTCCGGAGGCGGTCGGGCCCCTGGACATCGGCGGCGCATGCCGTGGACCAGGGACCAGCCCCACCACGTGCCCTCCCCCGACGCCCCCACCGAGACCGGGCTCCCGGTCGGCGGCTCCGGTGGCCTCGTATCCGCCGAAGACGTATCCGCCGAGGACGCCCGCTGGGTCCGACCTGCACTGGTCACCCTGCTGGTGGGCACGGGTGTGCTCTACCTGTGGGGCCTCGGCGCGTCGGGGTGGGCGAACGCGTTCTACTCGGCCGCGGTCCAGGCCGGCTCGGTGAGCTGGAAGGCGTTCTTCTACGGTTCCTCGGACGCCGCCAACTCAATCACGGTCGACAAGCCGCCGGCCTCCCTGTGGGTCATGGCGCTGTCCGTCCGGATCTTCGGCCTCAGCGCCTGGAGCATCCTCGTGCCCCAGGCGCTGATGGGTGTCGCCACCGTCGGCCTGCTTTACCAGACCGTGCGGCGGCAGTTCTCCGCCGGTGCGGGCCTGCTCGCCGGCGCGGTGCTGGCCCTGACCCCGGTCGCGGCCCTGATGTTCCGGTTCAACAACCCGGACGCCCTGCTCGTGCTGCTCCTGGTCGCCGCGGCCTACGCGACGTTGCGGGCGATCGAGCAGGCGAGCACCCGCTGGCTGGTGTTCGCCGGGGTCCTGGTCAGCTTCGCCTTCCTGACGAAGCTGCTGCAGGCACTGCTCGTCGTCCCCGTCTTCGCGCTGGTGTACCTGGTGACCGCGCCGACCTCGTTCTGGCGGCGCGTCCGGCAGACCCTGGCCGCGGGGCTCGGACTGCTGATCCCCGCCGGCCTCTTCATCGCGATCGTGGAGCTCGTTCCGGCGTCCTCCCGCCCCTACATCGGGGGTTCACAGCACAACAGCCTGCTGGAGCTCACCCTCGGCTACAACGGACTCGGCCGACTTACCGGCAACGAGACCGGCAGCGTTGGCGGTGGCCGGGGCGGCCGGATGGGCGGCCTGCCGGAATCCATCGGGAACGGCGCGGCAGGCGCCRCTCCCGGCGGCGGCACGGTCATCTTCGGCCCCGGGGGTCCGGGCGGCCACGGGGGCGGCATGTGGGGCCAGGCCGGTTGGACCCGCATGTTCGGCTCGGAAGTCGGCGGTCAGATCTCCTGGCTGCTCCCGACGGCACTGATCCTGCTCGTCGCCGGCCTGTGGATCACCCGGCGCGCCCCGCGGACGAACCGCGCCCGCGCCGCCTTCCTTCTCTGGGGCGGCTGGCTGCTCGTCACCGGCATCGTCTTCAGCCAGATGAAGGGCATCTTCCACGCCTACTACACGGTGGCGCTCGCCCCGGCGGTCGGTGCCCTGGTGGGGATGGGCTGCGCGCTGCTCTGGCGTCATCGCCGGCATCCCGCCGCCGCCGTGGTCTCGGCTGCCACGATGGCCGCCACCGCCGCCTGGTGCTACACCCTGTTGAACCGCACCCCCCAGTGGCATCCATGGATCCGGTACGCCGTGCTCGTCGCCGGGATCATCGCGGCGCTCGGGTTCCTCGCGGCCATCCGACTGCCGCGGCGGGCCGCGCTCGGTGTCGCCACCGTGGCGCTGGTCGCCGGGCTCCTCGGACCCGGCTCGTATGCCATCGCCACCGCGGCGACCCCGCACACCGGCTCGATCCCGGCGGCGGGTCCCGCCGGCGCCGGCTTCGGCGGGCCGGGTGGCGGCCGCTTCTTCCGCATGGGCCAGGGCGGCCTGCAGGCCGGCCGTCAGCGGGGCTTCCCGCCGCGGGGGATGGGCCGCGGGGCACAGGGCGGCCCACAGGGTGGTGGAATCTTCCCCGGCGGGGCCTTCCCCGGYGATGGGCAGCAGATGCCCGGCGGCCAGGGCGGCATGCCCGGCCAGGCCGGTGGTGGTGCCGGGACCGGAACCACCACGCTGGGGAACGGGATCCTCGGCGGGCGGGAGAGCCGGGGCGGTGGCCCAGGCGGTCTACTCAGCGCCGTCACTCCCAGCAACACGATCGTGAAGCTGCTCAGGCAGAACGCGGACTCCTACACCTGGGTCGCCGCCGCGGTCGGTTCGAACAGCGCGGCCGGATACCAGCTCGCGACCCAGGACCCGGTCATGCCGGTCGGCGGATTCAACGGGAGCGACCCCTCGCCCACCCTGGCGCAGTTCAAGCAGTACGTCGCCGAAGGAAAGATCCACTACTTCATCGGCGGCGGCGGCTTCGGTCAGGCCAACGGCGGTAGCTCGTCCTCACGGGAGATCTCCAGCTGGGTGACGGAGAACTTCACCTCGAAGACGGTCGACGGCGTGACCCTCTACGACCTGACCGCACCGAAGACCGGCGCCACCACCGGCTCCACGACGGGCACCGGCGTCACTGCCTGACGCTGCGGTGGCCTGACGCGGACGGGCGTCCAGCCCGTGGGCCACGGGTGAACGCGACGCCCACCAGGATGCCGCGATCGCCGTCGCGATCCTCCTGGTGGGCGTCACCGCGTTGGCGCGATGCCTCACCGACGCGATGCCTCACAGTTATGGTTCCAATCCGCTCCGCACCACAACCACAACCACCGAGACGGTCCTCAGCCCGGCCGGCGCTCACAGCAGGCGCACAGCATCGGCACACGAGCGGCACAGCTCCCGAACCGAGGGTGGAGAGCATGACGATGACACGGATGCCTTCCTCGACGACCGTGATCTCCGGGACGACCGAGACCTCCGGGACGACCGTGATCTCCGGGATGACCGTGATGACCGGGACCTTCGAGACGACCGGGAGCACCGGAGAGAGCATTCCCGTTCAACATCATCAGCCCGGGTGGCTCGGGCCGGACGGCGGCCGTCCGCGCCCGGTGCTGGACGTCGTCATCCCCGTGTACAACGAGGAGAACGACCTCGCCCCCTGCGTCCGACGGCTGTACGCCCACCTGACCGGGACGTTCCCGTACCCCTTTCAGATCACGATCGCCGACAACGCCAGCACCGACGGCACCCTGGCCATCGCCCAGGCGTTGGAGAAGGAGCTCCCCGAGGTCGCCGCGATCCACCTCGAGGCCAAGGGCCGCGGCCGGGCACTGCGGGCGGCCTGGGGCCTCTCGCCCGCACCGGTCCTCGCCTACATGGACGTCGACCTGTCGACCGACCTCGCCGCGCTGCTGCCCCTGGTGGCTCCGCTCATCAGCGGCCACTCGGATCTCGCTATCGGCACCCGGCTCTCCCCCGCCTCCCGGGTCGTGCGGGGACCGCGCCGGGAGGTGATCTCCCGCTGCTACAACCTGATCCTCCGCAGGACCCTGGCGGCCCGGTTCTCCGACGCGCAGTGCGGCTTCAAGGCGATCCGCGCCGACGCCGCGGCGGGCCTGCTACCCCTGGTGGAGGATAGCGGCTGGTTCTTCGACACCGAACTGCTCGTCCTGGCCGAACGGGCCGGGATGCGCATCCACGAGGTCCCGGTCGACTGGATCGATGATCCGGACAGCCGCGTCGACGTCCTCGCCACGGCCATCGCCGACCTGAAGGGTGTGGTCCGCCTCTTGCGGGCGTTCGGCAGCGGAAAGCTGCCGCTCGCCAAGCTGCACCAGGAGTTCGGCCGAGGTCCGCTCACCGCCGGCCACGCCGAGGAGGGCAAGGTCGTCGAGGTCCCGGGGGTACCGAAGGGACTCGCCGGTCAGCTCCTGCGATTCGCCGCGATCGGGGTCGCCAGCACGCTGTCCTATCTGGTGCTCTTCGTCCTGCTGCGGACAGTCACCGGGGCGCAKATCGCGAACCTGCTGTCGCTGCTTCTCACGGCGGTCGCGAACACCGCGGCGAACCGGCGGCTGACCTTCGGTCTCACCGGTCCGCGGCGCGCCGGTCGCCACCATCTGCAGGGCCTGGTGGTGTTCGCCGTCGGCCTCGGCCTGACCAGCGGTTCGCTCGCGCTCCTGCACGCGGCGAGCACGAACCCCGGCCGCGGCCTCGAACTCTCCGTGCTGGTGCTGGCGAACCTGGCCTCCACGGTCATCCGGTTCCTTCTGCTACGCGCCTGGGTTTTCCGCCCGGACCGGGAGGCGAGGAACGTGGCCGGGATGCCCCCGGCCACGACACCCCCGCGGAGGCGGGCCCCGACCGGCGAGATCAGGAACGCAGAGTAAGCAGCAGGTCGCCGACCTCGACGGAGTCGCCGCTGGAGCGGACGAGCTCCACGACGGTCCCGCCCACCGGGCTGGTCACCGCGGCCTCCATCTTCATCGCCTCCACCACCGCCAGCCGCTGGCCCTTCGTCACCGTGTCGCCCACCGCGACGCTGAACGTGACGATGCCCGGCAGCCCGGCGCCCACCTGGTTCGGATCGGCGGCGTCCGCCCGACGGGCCGCCGTGGTGGTGGCCGTGATGGACGCGTCCCGGACCCGCACCGGCCGGGGCTGGCCGTTGACCCGCAGGTACAGGGTGCGCATCGCGGAGTCGTCCGGTTCGGAGAGCGTCTCCAGCTCCACGATGATCTCTACCCCGGGCTCCAGGGTGACGGTGAGCGGAACGCCAGGCCGCAGCCCGTACAAAAAGCCGTCGGTCGGGACCACGGAGGAGTCCCCGTAGGCGTCCACCGCCCGCAGATAGTCCTTCCACGGGCCGGGGAAGAGCAGCCTGGACAGGGCCACCCGCCGGGCCCCCGGGAAGGAGAGCTCGTCGGCGTCCGCCGCGTCGAGGTCGACGGACGGCGGCGACGGACGGCGCCCGGCCAGCGCCCGTTCCCGGAACGGTTCGGCGAAGCCTGCCGGCGGCGTGCCGAGTTCACCCGCGAGGTAGCCGAGCACGCTGGCCGGCAGGTCGAACTCCTCGGGATGCGCACGCAACCGGTCCACGTCGACGGATCCGCCGGCGATGAACAGAGCCAGGTCACCGACGACCTTGCTGGTCGGCGTCACCTTGATGGGCTTGCCGAGCAGCTCGTTGGCGATCGCGTAGCACTCGGTGACCTCGGCCCACCGGTCCCCCAGTCCCAGCGCGATCGCCTGCTGACGCAGGTTCGTCAGCTGGCCGCCGGGAATCTCGTGCCGGTACACGGCCCCGGTCGGGGCCCGCAGCCCCGCCTCGAACGGGGCGTAGAGGTCGCGCACAGCCTCCCAGTACGGCTCCATCGCGGACAGCGCGGACAGCGCGATGCCGGTCGCCCGGGGAGTGTGGTCGGTCGCCGCCACCAGCGCGGACATGTTGACCTGGCTGGTGCCGCCGGACATCGGCGCGGCGGCGGCATCCACCGCGTCCACCCCGGCCGCGGACGCCGCGAGCAGGGTGGCGAGCTGGCCGCCCGCGGTGTCGTGGGTATGCAGGTGGACGGGCCGGTCGAAACGCTCCCGCAGGGCCGTCACCAGCGTGGCCGCCGCCGCCGGGCGCAGCAGTCCCGCCATGTCCTTCACGGCAAGCACATGCACACCCGTCTCGACGAGCTCTTCGGCGAGGCGCAGGTAGTAGTCGAGGGTGTAGATCCGCTCCGCCGGGTCGGAGAGGTCACCGGTGTAGCAGAGCGTCCCTTCGGCGATCGCCCCGGTACCGAGCACCGCCTCGATCGCCGGGCGCATCTGCTCGATGTCGTTCAGCGCATCGAAGATCCGGAAGATGTCGACGCCGGTCGCCGCGGCCTCGGCGACGAACGCCCGGACGACGTCGTCCGGGTAGGGGGTKTACCCGACCGCGTTGCGCCCCCGCAGCAGCATCTGCAGGCAGATGTTCGGCGCGGCCTGGCGCAGCGCGGCGAGCCGCTCCCACGGATCCTCCGCGAGAAAGCGCAGCGCGACATCGTAGGTCGCCCCGCCCCAGGCCTCCAGGCTCAGCAGGTTCGGCGTCAGCGCGGCGTACGACGGGGCGGCCGCCAGGATGTCGAAGCTGCGCAGCCTCGTGGCCAGCAGCGACTGGTGGGCGTCACGCAGGGTGGTGTCGGTGACGGCCAGCGCCTCCTGGGCGCGCAGCCACGCCGCCCAGCCCGCCGGCCCGAGCTCCGTCAGCAGCTGCCGGGATCCCGCCGGCGGCTGCGTGCCGCCGGACGCCGTGCCGCCGGACGCCGCCACCTGCGCGGGCGCGGGCGGCAGCAACTCCCGGGGGTCGGTCAGGGCGACCGCCGGGCGCGGGAATCCGTTCACCGTGCTCTCGGCGAGGCGAGCCAGCAGCCGGCTGGTCGGGTCCGCCCCCTTGCCGGGAGCGAGCAGCTCCGGCCGTTCATCGATGAACGACGTGCTCACCCCGCCGGCGAGGAAGCCGGGGTCAGCGAGGAGCCGCACCAGGAAGTCGATGTTCGTGCGCACCCCGCGGACCCGGAACTCGTTCAGCGCCCGCCGGGCGCGCCGCGCCGCCTTCTCCAGCGTGTTACCCCGGGTCGTCAGCTTCACCAGCAACGAGTCGAAGTACGGGCTGACTTCGGCCCCCGGGTACGTGGCGCCGTCGAGGCGCACCCCCGGACCGCCGGGTGACTGGTAGAAGCTGATCGTCCCGATGTCGGGCCGGAAGCCATCCGAGGGATCCTCGGTGGTGACCCGGCACTGGATGGCGGTGCTGCGCAGGACGATCTGTTCCTGGGTGAGGTTGAGGCCGGCCAGGCTCTCCCCATCAGCGATCCGCAGCTGCGCCGCGACCAGATCAACCCCGGTGACCTCCTCGGTGACCGTGTGCTCGACCTGGATCCGGGGATTCATCTCCATGAACGTGTACCGGTCGTCGGCGCCGAGAAGAAACTCGACCGTGCCCGCATTGACATAGCCGACATGCCGGGCGAACCGCACCGCGTCGGCGCAGATGCTCGCCCGGACCGCCTCGTCGAGCTGCGGCGCCGGGGCGATCTCCACGACCTTCTGGTGCCGGCGCTGCACCGAGCAGTCCCGCTCGTACAGATGGATGATGTTGCCGTAGGCGTCGGCCAGGATCTGGACCTCGATGTGGCGCGGCCGGTCCACCGCCTGCTCCAGGAAGATCGTGCCGTCCCCGAAGGCGGCGGCGGCCTCCCGGGACGCGCTCGCCACCGCGTCGGCGAGGTCGGCGGGGCGTTCCACCCGCCGCAGGCCGCGCCCCCCACCACCGGCGGAGGCCTTGACGAACAGCGGGAAGCCGACCTCCTCGGCGGCGGCGAGCGCCCCGGCGCCCTCCGGCAGCGGCACCGAGGCGCGCAGCACCGGCAGCCCGGCGGCCAGCGCGGCGTCCCGGGCGGCGACCTTGTCTCCGGTCAGCCGCAGGACCGCCGGGGGCGGTCCGACGAAGGTGACGCCGGCGGTGGCGCACGCATCGGCGAGCACCGCCGACTCCGACAGGAAGCCGTAGCCGGGGTGCAGCGCGTCGGCCTCCGCCTGCTTGGCCACGGTGAGCAGGGCATCGATGTCCAGGTATCCGCGCACCGGGTGCCCGGGGCCACCGATCTCGTAGGCCTCGGACGCCTTTGTCCGGTGCAGCGCGGAAACGTCTTCGGGCGTGTAGACCGCCACCGTGCGCAGGCCCAGTTCCTGAGCGGCTCGGAAAACACGGACGGCGATCTCGCTACGATTTGCAACCAGTACCTTACGCACACGCGCCTCCTCGGACGGGTGCGCATCATTGTGGGGTGTGCAGGCCCCTACGTGCCAAAGTAACGTCTCAAGGGCCACCTTCGACAGATGGGCATAACGTCGGGACCCATGACGGCCCGTATCGTAGTGTTCGGCGCGACCGGTTACACCGGCCGGCTGGTGACCGCGGAACTCGTGGCTGCCGGGCACCGACCTGTCCTCGCCGGCCGCACGGAGACCAGGGTCCGTGCCCTCGCCGCCGCCTACGACGGCCTGGAGACCACCGTGGCTGACGCGGCCGACGTGGTTGACGCGGCCGACGTGGTTGACGCGGCCGACCGGACGGAGGCTCGGGACGCGGCCGGCGGCGCGTCGCTGGCCCGCCTGCTCGGGCTCGGCACCGGGGACGTGCTCGTCTCCACGGTGGGCCCGTTCCGCCGGTTCGGGCGACCGGTCGTGGCGGCGGCGGCCGCGGTCGGCGCGCACTACCTGGACTGTTCCGGGGAGGGCGCGTTCCTGCGGCACGTCTTCACCGAGGTCGGCCCGCGAGCGGCGGCGTCCGGGGCGGCGTTGATCCCCGGCGCCGGCTTCGACTTCGTCCCCGGCAACCTCGCCGGAGCACTGGCCCTGCAGGCGGCCGGCGGCGAAGCCCGCCGCCTCGACGTCGGCTACCTCGTCATGGGCGCTCTCGGGATGAGCAGCGGAACGCGGGCGACCCTGCTGGCCGCGCTGACCGAGCCCGTCATCGTGCTGCGCGGCGGCGTCCTGGTCGAGCGCCCGCTCGCCCGCGAGGTGCGGTCCTTCCGGTCGTCCGGCAAGGTCACCGGCGGGTCGGGCGGCAGGCGGGGACACCCGGCGGTGCTGTGGTCGGGAGGGGAGCCGTTCACCCTGCCCCGGCTCGCACCGGCGCTGACCGACGTCGCGACGTACATCGGCGGCGTCGACCGCGGCATCCGCGTGGGGCAGGCACTGTCGTTCCCCCTGTCCGGGCTGCGTCGTTTCCCGCCGAGCCGGGCGCTGCTGGCCGCCGCCGCCCGGTCCGCCCTGCGGACGACCGGCCGCGGACCGGACCGGGCGGCGCGGGCCCGCGCCGGGGCGCAGGTGTTCGCGCTCGCCCGGGACGCCGCCGGCCGGGAACTCGCCACCGTGCGGCTGGAAGGTCGCGACCCCTATGCCTTCACCGCTCGGATCATGGCATGGATGGCGGGACATCTCGCCGCGGGCACCGTCGCCCGCGCCGGCGCGCTTGGCCCGGTCGACGCCTTCGGCGTCGAGGACCTGGAGCGGGCCGCCGCCGCGGCCGGACTGCGCCGGGTGGGCTGATACCCGGTCAGCACCGCCGGCAGGTCAGTACCGCCAGCGGGTCGCCGCGACGACGGCGGCCGGGGCGGCCTCGGCGAACCGGTCAATCTCCGCGCGCCGGACGGCGGCGACCGTGTCGTGCAGCTCCCGTCCCAGGGCGCGGTGCAACACCTCGTCGACCTCGAAGGCGGCGACCGCCTCGCCCAGGCTGGTGGGCAGGCGCCGGATGCCGCGGCGGGCCCGTTCGGCGGGGTCGAGCGAGGCCGGGTCAACGTCCACCGGCTCCGGCAACGTGGCCGCCGCCGCTAGCCCCGCCTGCCCGGCGGCCAGCAGACCGGCCACCAGAAGGTAAGGATTCGCGGTGAGGTCGAAGGATTTCACCTCCAGGTTCGCCGCCTGGCCGACCGCGGCCGGCGGCCCGGGGATCATACGCAATGCGGCCTCCCGGTTCTCCCGACCCCAGCAGGCGTGGACACCCGCCCACGTCGATGGCACCAGTCGCAGGTAGGAGGCGACGCTCGGGGCGCCGAGAGCCATCAGCGCCGGCAGCCGGCCGAGGATCCCGGCGGCGAACGCCTCCCCGGCAGCGGTCAGTCCGAGCGGCCCGTTGCCACCCGCCATGAGGTTGATCCGGCCCGGGCGGGCGGAGCCCCCACCGGTCCGGGCCAGGCCACCTGGGTACGGGCCGTCCGGGTACGGGCCGTCCGGGTACGGGCCGCCGGAGTTCGCCCCGCCCGGGCCTCCGCCCGAGGCCGTGGGCCGGGGCGGGGCCGGCGGCCGGTCGGGATCGTCGCTCCACAGGCTCAGATGCACGTGGCCGCCGTTGCCCACGTTGTCGACGAGAACCTTGGGGGCGAACGAGACGCGCAGGCCATGGCGCCTGCTGACGCCGCGCACCGTCTCCTTGACCAGCACGCATGTGTCGGCGGCGCCGAGGGGATCCTGCGCGGCGACGGACACCTCGAACTGACCGGCCGCGTACTCGGGATGGATCTGCTCGACGACCAGCCCCTCCTCGGTGAGCGCGGTGACCACATCCCGCAGGTAGTCACCGAGTTCGGCCACCCTGATCATCCCGTACGCCGGCCCGGAAGCGGCCGGGGCGAACTCGTCGGAACCGGCCGGGGAAACGGCCCATTCGACCTCGAACGCCATCATCGCCGTCAGGCCGTGCTCGGCGAGCAGGGCCGTCTGGAGGCGGACGAGTTCCCGGCCGTCCTGCGGGTGCGGTCGGCCGTCCTGGTCGCGACGGTCGGCGGGGGCCCAGGCCCAGCCGGGCTGGGCGGCGAGGGGTGTCAGCCGCTCAAGGTCGGGATGCAGCCGCAGATCCCCGACGGGACCCCCGGCGTAGCGCCCTGTCGTGATCGAGTCATCGGCGCCGAACACGTCGAACACCGGCGACACGCCGACGCCCCACACCGCCGCCGCGTCGAGTCGGCCGATCGGCACCCCCTTCATCCGAGTGATGCCGCTGTTGTCGACGTAGGTCACCGCAACACAGACGACGCCGCGTACCTCCAGGTTCGTCGCCGCATGCCGGGCCGCCGAGGCGAGCCGATCACGCCTACGATCCTCTCCGGCGATGATCCGAGGGGCGAACTCGTCCAACGCAGGCTCGTTCATCCTCACCTTCCCCACGGGTCTCCCCTGTCCCCATGGTCGCGCGTACGCCTGCCGGACGCCGGGCGGGGCGCACGGCACGGCGGCGCCTCACTCTCCCGCGATGTTACGGAGAGCGACAAAATTCGGCCGGATCGAAGGAGAAGCCAGCTGTTCATAACAAGCGCTCCGAGCGTTGTCCACAGTTGCCGCCGACGCAAGAAGAGATGAAAACACGGCAACATCATCGACTTTCGGAACGACTGTCCCCAGGAAGCCAGGAGTAATCCACAAGTTATCCACAGGGCCGCCGTGGACTTGGGGRTGACCGAGTGTGTCCAGTACGGTCAGGCATGACCCCACCTTCCAGGGGGGATCATCGATGGGTGGGCCGCCCGGTGGAACCGTTCGTAGATCACGAGCTCGTCGACCATCACTGCCATGGTCTGGTCGGCCGCGATCTGACTCGCCMGGAATTCGAAAGCATGATCACTGAGGCGGAACACCCCGGACCACCGGGGACGACGCTGTTCGACAGCCAGATCGGCTTCGCCCTGCGGCGCTGGTGCGCGCCGGTGCTCGACCTGCCGGCGCATGCCGCGCCGGAAGACTACCTCGAACGCCGGGCGGAGCTTGGCCACGCCGAGGTGCACCGGCGGCTGCTGCGTGCCTGCGGGATCACCACGTTCTGCGTTGACGCCGGATTCCAACCGGAGCCGCTGACCAGCGCCGCGGAGCTGGCCGAGCTCGCCGGCGGACGCGGCGTGGACGTGGTGCGGTTGGAGCGGGTCGCCGAGCAGGCCGCGGTCGACGTCATCACCGGGCAGATCGGCATGACCCACCTCGCCGACACCGTGCGGGCCCGGCTCGAGTCCACCCGCCCCACCATGGTCGCGGTGAAGTCGGTCGCGGCCTACCGCGGCGGCCTGGAGCTGCCCGCACAGCGACCGACCGACCGCGAGGTCGCCGCCGCCGMTCGCGGCTGGATCCACGAGATCCGCGCCGGCGCCCCGATCCGGCTGACCGACCCCACCCTGCATGCCTTCCTCATCTGGTGCGGGGTCGACGCGCGGCTCCCCATCCAGATCCACGTCGGATACGGGGACAGCGACATCGACCTGCGCCGGGGCAACCCACTGCTACTCACCGGCCTGCTGCGGGCGATAGCACCGACCGAGGTCAGTGTGCTGCTGCTGCATTGCTACCCGTTCCACCGGGAGGCTGGCTACCTGGCCCAGGTGTTCCCGAACATCTACCTTGACCTCGGGCTCGCCATCCACAACTGCGGCCGCGGCTCGGCCGGCCTGCTCGCGCAGGCACTCGAACTCGCCCCGTTCGGCAAGTTCCTCTTCTCCACCGACGCCTTCGCGCTCGGCGAGCTGTACCTGCTCGGGGCCGTCCTGTTCCGGCGTGGGCTGTCGGCGTTCCTCGCGGCGGGCGTCGCCGACGACGCCTGGACCGCGGCGGACGCCAAGCGGGTCGCCCGGCTCATCTGCGCGGACAACGCCCGCCGCGTCTACAACCTGTACAACCCGCCCTGACCAGCACGGGCGGCTAGGCGGTCAGCCTGCGGCGGCCGGCGGGCAGAGGCAGAACGGGTGACCGACCGGGTCGAGAAGCACCCGCCACCGGTCCCCGCCCGGCTGGAACTCGGCCTGCCTCGCCCCGAGGCCTTCCGCCAGGGCGATGGCGGCCGTCAGGCCGGCGACCCGGAAATCCAGGTGGAACTGCTGCGGGGCGTCCTGGTCCGGCCAGCGCGGCGGCTGGTAGCCCGCCACCCGCTGGAAACCGATCATGATCTCGGTCCCCGGTGGGGTGAGGTATGCCCAGGCCCCCTCGTCGTCGGCGCCGGCGACGCCCCAGCCGGTCAACGTGCCGTAGAAGGTCGCGAGCTCCTTCGCGTCCGGACAGTCGAGCATCAGTCCGGCCCAGGTCACCGCCGCGTCACTCGCGAAGCCAGCACTTGCGGACCCAGCCGCCGCACCGGTAGCGGCCGTGTCCCCGGTCCTGTCCACACCCGTCTCCCGAGCCGGGTCCGTTCCCGCCATGGCGATCTCCTTCGCGTTCCGGTGTCGATGCGTCGGATCCCATCCTCGAAGCCATACCTGACTTCTCCTGGCAGGTATGGCCCGGGGAGAATCGGGCATGCGTGCCAGCCGGCTCCTCTCCGTCCTGCTGCTGTTGCAGACCCGTGGGCGGCTCACGGCGCGTGAGATCGCCGACGAGCTCGAGGTCTCCGTGCGGACGGTCTACCGGGATCTGGAGTCCCTCGCCGAGGCCGGGGTTCCGGTGCTGGCAGACCGCGGTGCCACCGGCGGGTACCGGCTGCTCGACGGCTTCCGCACCCGGCTGACCGGGTTGACCTCCGGCGAGGCCGACTCCCTGTTCCTCGCCGGCATGCCGGCGGCCGCCGGCGAGCTGGGGCTCGGCACGATGCTCGCGGCGGCGGAACTGAAGCTGATGGCGGCGCTGCCCGAGCAGCTGCGCGAACGGGCCGGCCGGGTGCGGGAGCGCTTCCATCTCGACGCGCCCGGCTGGTTCCGGGCCACCGAGGACACGCCGCTGCTGACCGAGGTGGCAGCGGCGGTGTGGGAGCAGCGCCGCGTCCGGGTCACCTACCGGCGTTGGCGGGCCCCCCGCGAGATCATCCGCCACCTCGAACCGCTCGGCGTGGTCCTCAAAGGCGGCACCTGGTACCTGGTCGCCAACGTCGCACACGGCACCCAGGGCGTAGGCCTGGCCGAGGACGCTGGCAGCACCCGAGACCCTGACGGCACCCGAGCCGCAGGCGCCACCGAGAGTGCGGACGGCAGCGGAGGCACGGAACCGGCGGGCGGGCCGGCCACTCTGCCCCGGGTGTACCGGGTCGCGAAGATCCTCAGCCTTGAGACGACCACCGAGACGTTCGAACGGCCGCATAGCTTCGACCTCGGCGCCTACTGGGCCGGCTGGACGGCCCGCTACGAATCCGAGGTCTACCGGACGCGGGCGACCGTGCGGCTTTCCCCGACCGGCGTGACGATGGCCCCCTTCCGGCTACCCCCGKCGGTCGCCCGCGCCGTCCGGGAGACGGCGAGCGCACCGGAGGAGGACGGCTGGGTACGCGCGGTCGTGCCGATCGAGTCCGTCCGGCACGCCGAGCGCGAGCTGCTCGTACTCGGCCCGGATCTGGAGGTGCTCCACCCCCCGGAGCTACGCGAGGCGGTGACGCGCGCCGTGGGCGCGCTCGCCGCGCTATACGGCGCACCGGCGCCGGGCAACGACGGAAGTCGCAGGCCCGTCGCCGGGAACCACAACCTGCCGGCACCCTGACTGTACGCTCTRTACGCGACAGCATGCCCTCCAGATAGGCGCGGGCCTGCTCCCTGGCCGTATCAGTGCTGAAGACCGATTCGCCGGAAAGAGACCACATAGAGATCACTACGACTGTAGTACTACGGCACACGAAGATGATGTCCGTTACCGGCTCCACGATGCCGCCTCCGGCACCGGCACCGGCAGCAGGAACCGGAAGACCGTGCCGGCGCCGACGGCACTGGACACCTCGACCCGGCCGCCGTGGGCGGYGGCGGTCGCCGCGACGATGGACAGCCCCAATCCGTTGCCACCATGCCCCCGGGCCCGGCTGTCCGCGGCCCGGTAGAAGCGGTCGAACACGTGCTCGGCGACCTCCGGTGGTATGCCCGGCCCGTGGTCGATGACGTGAAGCTCCGCGCCCCCGGGGGTCCCGGGGCCGGCGGGGCCGGTCGGCGCGGCGTCCGCTGGCAGCGCCTGCAGCCACACCTCGATCGGCGTCTCGGGCGGGGTGTGGACGCGGGCGTTGGTCAGGAGGTTGCCGGCGAGCTGGCGCAGCGCGTTCTCGTCGCCGAGGACGACGCAGCTCGCCGGGAGCTCGGCGCTCACCGGGCGCTCGGGGGCCGCGACCCGCAGGTCGGCGACGGCGTCGCGGACGAGCCCGGCGAGGTCGATCCCGGCCCGCCGCATCGGTCGCTGCTCGTCGAGGTGGGCCAGGTACAGCAGGTCGTCGACAAGGGTGCTCATTCGGGCGGCCTCCTCCTGGACCCGGCGTAGCGCGTCATCCGCGTCGACCGCCGTCACCATTCCGCCGCGCAGCAGATCGGCGTAGCCGCGGATCGAGGTCAACGGCGTCCGCAGCTCGTGGGAGGCGTCGGCGGCGAAGCGGCGGAGCTGCTCCTGGGATGTGACCCGGGCGGCGAACGCGGCCTGGATCTGGCCGAGCATCGTGTTGAGGGCCGTGGCGAGCTGACCGGTCTCCGAACGGGCCGACCCCGCCGGCACCCGCCGGTCGAGATCCCCCCCGGCGATCGCCGACGCGGTGGAGATCATCTGACGCAGTGGGCGCAGGCCACGGGTCAGCCACACCCAGGCGAGCACGGCGATCGCGGCAAGCACCGTGAGACCCACCGCAACTTCGATCATCACCAGTCGGTGGACCGTCTCCGTGACCGGCTTCAGCGGCAGCGCGACGAGGACCCGCGGCCCGCGCGGACTGTCCCGGACGACCGCTCGGTACCGCTCCCGGTCGGCGATGACGGTGAACGGTGTGGCACCCCGGTCCCCGGCGGCGTCCAGCAGGGGCGTGGCCGGCGGCGTGGGAGTCACCGAACCCGCGATGYGCAGCACCGTCCCGTCCGTCCGCCGGATCTCCACCAGGTAGTCGGTCGGCGCCACGGCCCGCTCCACCCCGGCCCGGCCCAGCGCCTCCCACCGGGACAGATAGACAGCGGCCGGCAGGCCGCCCAGCACCCGCGCGCGGGTGAGCTGCTGRTCGATCCGGTCGTCCAGGTAGGCACGCAGCGCGAACACGCTCGCCCCACCCACGATGACCAGTCCCAGTGCGGTCAGCGCGATCAGGCCGGACATCAGCTTCAGGCGGAGCGTCACCGGTTGGACCCCGCCACCGGAAGGCGCAGCACGTAGCCAAAACCGCGCTGGGTGTGGATGAGGGACGGGCCGTGCCGGCCGAGCTTGCGCCGCAGGTAGCTGACGTACTGGTCCACGATGGTCGACTCGCCCCCGTAGTCGTAGCTCCACACCGCGTCGAGGATCTGGGTCCTGGACAGCACCCGGTTAGGGTTGGTCAGGAAGTACCGCAGCAGGGAGAACTCCGTCGGCGACAGGTCGATCGGCTCCCCGGCGCGGCGGACGAGATGGGCGTCCGGGTCAAGTTCCACGTCGGCGAACCGCAGCGGGGACGGCGGCGCGGGTGCCGGTTCGGCCGGCGGAGGTGACGTCCGGCGCAGCACGGCCCGGACCCGGGCGAGGAGCTCGTCGACGGCAAACGGCTTGGTGACGTAGTCGTCGCCGCCGTAGGTGAGGCCGGCGATCTTGTCCCGGTGAGCGTTGCGCGCGCTCAGGTAGACGACGGGTACCGGGTGCCCGTCCGCGCGCAACCTCCGGCAGATCTCGAAGCCGTCGATGTCGGGCAGCATCACATCAAGGATCATCAGATCCGGCCGG
This sequence comes from Frankia sp. CcI156, assembly GCF_001983015.1. Lineage (NCBI taxonomy): Bacteria > Bacillati > Actinomycetota > Actinomycetes > Frankiales > Frankiaceae > Frankia > Frankia sp. CcI156. The sequence continues at coordinate 6,793 of NZ_MOMD01000026.1, read as the reverse complement.
GCCGCGACGGCCAACTCAAGCGCCGCCCGACCGGTGGTCGCGGTCAGGACGTCGAAACCATGGAAACGTAACGCCATCCGCAGCAGATCGACGATGTTCGGCTCATCGTCGACGACCAGCACACGCGGGGCAGTGGACATGTCCGGCTCCCTGGACGCGACCTCGATGCGGCGGGTGGACGGCGATGCGAACGGCGATGCCGGCATCGTCCGCATCGAGTTCATCCGAGCATCATGAGAGTTCGGTGTGAGCCGGATGCCGACCGGGCGCGCCGGGACTGTCCGCCCGGGCCTCCTCGCCGGGCCTGGCGAGGAGGCCCGGTCCCGCAGCGGGACTGCCTCGGCGGAACAGTTCCACGCTCGGTAATCCACACCCGCGGGACATGGTTAACACATGATCCCTCTGGAACAGTTCCCCAATGAAATCRCTCACGGACATCGACCTGATACGCGATCTGGAGCCCGTCGCCGAGGCCAACCTGAACCGGCATCTCGGCGTCGCTGCCGAATGGATGCCGCACGAGTACGTACCCTGGGGCGAGGGCMGCGACTTCGACAGCCTCCCCTGGGAGCCCGGGCAGTCGAAGCTTTCGCAGATCGCGCAGATCGCGTTCGAGGTCAACCTGCTGACCGAGGACAACCTGCCCAGCTACCACCGAGAGATCGCGGACGCGTTCGGCCAGGACGGCGCCTGGGGAAGCTGGGTGCACCGGTGGACCGCCGAAGAGGGGCGCCACTCCATAGCAATGCGCGACTACCTCCTGGTCACCCGGGCGGTGGACCCGATCGCCCTCGAACGCAACCGCATGTACCAGATGGGCAAGGGCTACGACAGCCGGAACAAGTCCCCGCTGGAGGCAACGGTGTACGTCTCCTTCCAGGAACTGGCGACCCKGGTGAGCCACCGCAACACCGGCCGTTTCTGCGGGGAACCGATCGCCGAGAAGCTGCTCACGCGGGTGGCGACGGACGAGAACCTGCACATGATCTTCTATCGGAACGTGATCGCGGGGGCGCTGGAGCTCGACCCCTCGCGTACTGTGGTGGCCATCCGCGACGAGCTCGTCAACTTCCAGATGCCCGGCACCGGCATCCGTGACTTCGGCCGCAAGGCGATCCAGATCGCCCGGGCCGGCATCTACAACCTGCGCATCCACCACGACGACGTGGTGTTGCCGGTCCTGCGTCACTGGCGGTTCTTCGACCTGGAGGGCCTGAATGGCGAGGCTGAGAAGGCCCGCGAGGAGGTCTCCGCCTTCGTCACCGGGCTCGACGCCCTCGCGACGCAGCAGGAAGCGAAGCTGGYGCGGACCACGGAACGTGCCACCCGGCGAGCCAAGGCGCTGGCCTCGGCCTAACGCATAACCTGCATAACCCGGAAAACCCGGAAAACCCGGGATGGTCTCACTGTCCGTAGCGTCCCTACCGGGTGGCGAGGTGTTCGCAGATCGTGTCGACACCAGTCTCCCGGTCCACCACCAGCCACGGGGAGACCCAACTCCGGGCCGCCAGCTCCTCGTACATCCGCGCGCACCGCTCCTGCAGCCCGTCGTCGGATTCGAAGGTGTCCAGCGCCCGCCCCCGGTCGGCCCCGGCGCGGGCGAGCGTACCCGCCCGCGCCGTCCCCACCGGGATCCGCAGCAGGACCTGGAGATCGGGCACCGGCAGCGCGAGCGCGCCGAGTTCCAGCTCGGCGATCCAGGCGGGAAAGCTCTCCCGCTCGGTGGCCGGCAGCCGCGCCGCGCCGTACGCCGCGTTCGACGCCACGTAACGATCGATGATCATCAGATCGTGCGTACGGACGAGAGCGTCGAGTTCGGGACGGGAGTTGGCCCGGTCGAGCGCGAACATCATCGCGCTCGCCCGGGGGGAGGCCGCGAGCGGCGCAAGCCGCGGATCGCCGGCCAGCAGGCCACGCACCGCCGGGCCGAGGGGCTCGGTCGCATAGCGGGGATAGGCGAGCGTCGCGACGCTGCGGCCGGCGGCGGTGAGGCGGGCGACCAGCCGCCCGGTCAGCGTGTTCTTGCCCGCGCCGTCAACGCCTTCGATCGCGAGGATCATCCTCCTGGCACCTCCCCGCCACCGGCCGTCGTGAGCCCTCGGGCCGCGACGGCCACCCTCAGGCCGCAGCGTAACCGTAACAAGGAGACAATCCGTAACAAGGGCATCGCAAGGACACGTCGAAACCGGTCGACCACCGGCCGGGCGCTTCCTCCTCCCGGCTGCGTCCCGGCTCCCGGCTGCGTCCCGGCCCGTACGCCGGATACGTCCAGTGGCGGATGTCGGCACGACGGCGGCTCGCTACCGTCGGAGAGATGGTAGAGGCCAGGCGCGGCATCTTCCCGGTGATCGGTGACCTCCTGTTCACCGCGTTCACCGCGGCGGCGTTGCTCCGCGGTTCCGGGGAGGTTGGTGCCGACCAGGTGCCCCCCTCCCGGCCGTTGGATGCCTTCGCCTACGTGCTGCTCGCCCTGCTGGCCGCCGCCATCCCCCTGCGCCGCCGGGCTCCGTTGGCCATGCTGATGGCCACGAGCCTGCTCCTCGGCGGCTACCTCGGCACCGGCTACCCGCACGGCCCCGCCTTCTTTCCCGTGATCGTGTCCGGGCTCGCGGTCGGGCTGCGCCACGACCAGCGGACGACGAGCCGAGCCGTGGGGGTCTGCGTTCTGCTGATCTTCCTCGGCTCGGTCGTCGCGCTACTGCGGKGATATGCCGACGGCGGCTGGAAGTTCGGCATCACGATGATCGGGACGGTCGCGTCCTGCACCGTCCCCGCCTTCGTGGGCGCCCTGATCAGACTCAACCGCATCGCCTCTGCGCAGGCCAAGGAGGAGGCGACCCGCCGCCGGATCGAACAGGAACGGCTGCGGATGGCTCGCGAGGTCCACGACGTCGTGGGCCACAGCCGGTCCATTATCTCCCTACAGGCCGCGGTGGCGCTGCATGTGCTGGACCGGCGTCCCGAGCAGGCCCAGGTGGCCCTGGAGGCCATCCGCCGGACGAGCGTCGACGCGCTGGACGAGCTGCGGGCCACCCTGGCGCTCACCCGGGCCGGCCGGCGGGCGGACCCGGCGGCGGCCGCGGACTCCGTCACCGCCGCCGCCAGCGCCGCCGCCACCACCAGCGCCGCCGCCGCGTCCTCGACGGATACCCGGGAGGGGGGACCGGCAGGGCCCGCGAGGCGCCTGACGAGCCGCCCAGGACCCCGTTGACGGGACTCGGCCGACTCCCGAGCCTGCTGCGCGAGGTCCGGCTCTGCGGGGTGCCCGTCGAGCTCGTCACGCAGGGAGACTCCCAGGATCTCACGGGCCTGCCGGCGGACCTCGATCTGGCGGCCTACCGCATCATTCAGGAGTCGCTGACCAACGTGCTCCGGCACGGGGAGCCGAACGGAGTACGGGTGCGCGTCACCATGGGGATCATCGACGGCCGGCTCGTCGTCGACGTCACCGACCAGCCGGGCACGGCCGCGGAGCTCGGCGGAAGCCTCACCGCCGGACCGGTCCGGGCCGGCGGTTGGCAGGTCCGGGCCGAGCTTCCGGTGCATACCGGCGGCGGCCGGACGTTCCCCAGCTGGGTGACCCGCTCGTGATCCGGGTGGCGGTGGCCGACGACCAGCCGCTGGTGCGGCTCGGGCTGCGGGTACTCATCGAGACCGAGGACGATCTGGAGCTCGTCGGCGAGGCCGAGGACGGTCGGGCCGCGGTCGAACTCGTCCGCGCCACCCGACCCGACGTCGTGCTGCTCGACATCCGCATGCCGGTCCTCGACGGGCTGGCGGCGCTGCGGACGATCGTCGAGGATCCCGACCTGGCCGCTACCCGGGTCGTCATGGTCACCACCTTTGAGCTGGACGAATACGTCTTCGAGGCGTTGCGGGGCGGCGCCTCGGGCTTCGTGCTCAAGGACACCGAGGCCGCCGACCTGCTGCGAGCGATCCGGGTCGTCGCCGCGGGCGAGTCTCTGCTCTCCCCGACGGTGACCCGACTCGTCATCGAGACCTTCGCCCGCCGGCCAGCCGCCGTCGCCGCCCCGGACCTGCGCGGGCTGACCGTGCGGGAACGCGAGGTGATGAGCCTCGTCGGCCACGGGCTGTCCAACGACGAGATCGCCGCCCGACTGGTGATCAGTCCGGCGACGGCCCGCACCCACGTGAGCCGGGTGATGGTGAAACTGGCGGCGCGGGACCGGGCCCAGCTCGCCGTCCTGGCCCACCAGGCCGGCCTCGTCTGAGCCGGCTGGGCGTACCCGGTGCTGCGTCACATTGCGTACGACGATGCCGCCGCTGGACGGACGACGTGAGGGGGCGGCCACACCAGTCTGATTCCCATGATGACAACCACTGGCGGGCCCGGTTCGCCATCACCCGGCGCCACCCGGCCCGGCACCRCCCGGCCGGTACCTGAGACAGACCGGCCGGCCGCCGTCGACGTCCAGGGTCTGACCAAGCGTTACGGGCGCCGGACCGTCGTCACCGGTCTCGACCTCACGATTCCCGAGGGGGTCGTCGCCGGATTCGTCGGGCCCAACGGGGCCGGCAAGCCCGCAACTGAAGTAGCTGATTGCTCTATTTGATCTACCGCCGGGCGGTCCCCTACGCGCGGAGCACCGGGAGTCAGCCTCCAGTGGATCTAGCCCGTCAGCATGACGGGAGCCGGGGGCCATGTGTCGTGTCTCTCGCGCGGCTCCGAAAGTCGTCATGGGGTCTGGMCGATTTCGGGCCTCAGAAAGTCAATCCCGGGCCTACGAACTTGCGGGACGTCCTGAGCAGTCGGTGGGAATTCTTGCGGGCCTCTGCTACGCTCCGCATCGGAGGTGACGGCATGCCCGACATAATGCCTGGTGACAGGATTGCCCAGATACGGYGTAGGCGCTCTCTCTCACAGGAAGAGCTAGCCGCACGCTCTGGTGTCAGCGTCGCCGTAATCAGAAAGCTAGAGCAGAATCGACGGGCGGGGGCTCGAATAGAAACGCTTCATGCGTTGGCCCGTGGTCTGAACGTTAAGACCTCTGAGCTTTTCGATAACGGCGAATCTGTGGCGCCGCGGGACTCTCTTCAGGAACCTAGTCTCTGGGCACTGCGGAAGACGCTAATGCCTTCGTCGGATAGCCTGAATTCTGCCCCCGCCAGCGAACCACCCGCGCTAGACGAAATTGGCAAAACCTTGGCTCGGGCGGGGCGCGCTTACAACAGTTCTCGCTATCAGCTCGCCGCTACAGAGCTGCCCGGGATACTCGATGCGGCACAAGTAGCAGTGTCGCACTATGACGGCGACGATGAACTAACCGCATTGCGCTATCTGRCTCAGGCGTACCGCCTTGCAGGGGCCGTACTCATCTACCTTCGACACGAAGACCTCGGCTATTGGTCTGTGATGAAGGCAAAGGAGACGTCATCCCGTGCGGGTAGCGAAATCCTAGATGCGACCGCCACCGGCGTGCTGTCATGGTATCTACTAAGACAAAGGCGCTTCGATGAAGCGGAAGAAATCGCGGTACGCGCTGCCGAAAACATCGAACCTTCGATGACCAAGGCCACACCTCAGCATCTCTCGGTGTGGGGAACATTGCTTCTTCGAGGTAGTAGCGCGGCATCCCGAAATAACCGGCCTGATACATCGCACGAACTGATCCAACTTGCTCGCATGGCGGCTGTTCGGGTCGAGACCGACAGGATAGATTACGGGCCGCATGCATGGATCTCTTTCGGGCCGACTGTGGTCGAGACGGCATCCGTTGAAAACACTCTTATAGGTGGCGATCCGTCTCTAGCACTCCACCTGGCTCGGTCCGTCCGACCATCGAAGAAGATGTCTTCGGGTAGGTGGTCTCGCCATCTACTGACCGTGGCCGAAGCGCAGGTCTCTACGCATAATTACCCGGGTGCAACGAGAACTCTGGTGAGCATCCGAAAGTCTGCTCCCGAATGGCTGAGAAATCAACGGACGGCGCATTCATTGGTCGGCACATTGTTGGATGCTACCGGCGTCCGCACCGCAAAGAGTAGTGGCCTTAGCGAGATGGCCGACTTCATGGACCTCCGACCATGACAATATCCCTGGTCGCAACGATTCGAGATCAGCCGTCCCACACTTTCGAGAGTCTTCACCGGTTGTAAGCATCCTGCAACTGGACAACGCCGTACCTCCGCCCGAAGTCCTCAAGGTTCCGGGCGGGTACGGCGAGAACGGTCGACGTCGCGGCCAGTCGGACGCGCAGCGAAGCTAGATCGGAAACGGCGCGATTGTTACGAATCCGGATTGACTAGTTGTCGCACGAGGGAGGGTCCGGGAAATTCTGCCGGTATAGCGTCCATGAGGGTCTCATCGGCAGACTGGCCGAGCCAATACCCGGACTGTMGCCGTTCCCCGATCTTCCGGAATCCGGCCTTCTCGTAGGCGCGGATTGCTCCTGTGTTCGGGGTCAGCACCGACAGGTAGACGCATCGAAGATTGGAAATATGAAAGGCGTAATCGAGTGTTAGGCGGGTAGCTTCGGTTCCTATACCTTTGCCTCGGCTGGACGGGTTGAGCTGGATTATAAACTCGCCGGTCCGTACGTGATGATCGATGAGTACGGCAGTGGTCCCCACAGKGGTTGGCGGGGTTGTCGTTATGTCGTAGACGGTGAATCGTAGTTGATCGTCGGTACCTCGTGCCTGATGCTGGACTCCTTCTCGCCGGTTTTCGAGTGAGTCCGGAGTCTGACGACCGTATCCGACCAATACACTCGGGTCTTGTTCCCACTCCCAATACAGCTCGACCAGACTGGCGGAGAAGGGGCCTAGTCCCAAT
>NZ_MOMD01000025.1:0-114527 GCF_001983015.1 Frankia sp. CcI156 | reverse complement strand
GCTCGACAGCGCCGAATGGACCCACCCCGACCCTGTGCCGGTGCCGGTCTGCGCCGAGCTGATGACCTACGTGCCGGACCCGCCCGCCACACCCGGGGATCAGTACCTGGGGCGGCCGCTCRACCTGTCCTCGGCGTGGCTGGCGGACCTGCGTGCATCGYTGGACGCGCTCTCCCGGCAGCCGACCGGGCGGGAGATCTGGGGAAACCGGATCGACCGGTACACCAACCTGCTGCACGCCGTGTTCGGTCGTCCTGCACCGGCCGATGCCGTGCCAGGGTGGGGCAGCACCGAACATCTCGACCTGCACTGGGGCAACGTCACCGTCCCGAACCTGATGATCCTGGACTGGGAGCACTGGGGCACCAACGTCGCCGGCTACGGCGCGGCCCGGTTGTACTGCACCGCCCTGGCCGTCCCTGACGTTGCCTCCCGGATCTACACCACGTTCGCGGACGTGTTGTCGAGCCCGTCCGGCCGGTACGCGATCCTCGTCAACGCCGCCKACATCCTCTCCGACTTCACCCACTACCGGGACGAGGTCGGGCTCTGCCCCGCCCTCCACCGGGTCGCCGCGGAGATCCTGTCCTGATGGCGCCGGAACAGTGGCGGGCTCATGCCCGCGCCCTGGCCGGCCAGGTGACGCATCCCGGCTCCCGCTGGCACGAGCAGATCGCCGACACCCCGCGGCATCTGCTCGTGCCGTCCTGGTGGGAACGTGACGGCGGAGCATGGATGCTGCGCCGGGGTCAGCTCGCCGGCGCCTACACGGACCGGTCGCTGGTGACCCGCGCCGGGCCGGCGCACGCCGACCACGCCAGCGCCAGTGACCGGCCCGAGGGGTGTCCGATGCCCGTTCATGCGCTGGCGCGGATCCCATCCGGGTGGCACCGGGGGCAAGGGGTGCCGCGGGGCCGGCCGGTGTCCGTCCGGTACGACGGGTTGGCCTGCATGAYGGCCGGGGAGTGACCGGCGTCCCCACCGCAGGAGCCACACCACGCAGGCAGGCCCGTGCTGGCCGTACGGGGCGTGGGCGCAGACATCCACGCCGTCCATCCCGGTTCGGCGGTGTGCGTGGCTGCTGGGCGGCATTCCGGGCACGTCCCGTCCGGGTGGAACGTGGCCGTCGGGTGGGTGAGGCACACCAGCTTCGACGGGTCACCGGCCGGACCGGACGCTGTGACCCGGGCCTGCTCAGCCTCGAAGGCGCGGGCGGTCTCCTTCCGGCGCAGCGGGCGTCCACCCGGGTTCATGTCGACCGGCCACCCCGWAGCAGGGTCGATGTCCAGGCCGGTCATGCCACGCGGCTCGTGGATCGTCGCGTTCGGGTCGAAGCCGCGCCGCGGCCGGCTGTGGGCGCTGCCCGCACGCGGCGGGACGAACGTCTCCAGGAACCGTGTGGGCGCCGTCTCGACCGCTGTCCGCAGGTAGGCCACCGGATCCGACACAGGCCGCGGTGTGCCGTCCTTCGCCCGCAGGACCATCGCCACCCCCTTGCCGGCAAGGTCCCGGTCGATCGTCTGCCCGGTCACCGCACGGACCAGGTCGATCAGCGTCTGGACCAGGTCGGCACCGGCGGGTACGGCGGGAGCTGACTCCCCGCCTGCCTTGCTGCCTGTGGTGGAGCTGGCCGCGCTGGGGTCGGGAGAGGGCAGCGAGGGGCGGGGATCCGGCGGGTCGTCCTCCGCGGTGCTGGCCTCGATCGGGTCGGGCGGGGTGGTTTCTGCCCTGTGGTTGGGGTTATCCACATACGGACGTTCCGCTGACGGACCATCCGAAACCGGTAGTTCCGCTGGCGTGTTCGCATCACCACTCTCTGGCATGGCCCGGACCGCCAACGGAGCCCAGATCACCCGACCACCTGGACCCGGAACCCGTCTCCGAACGAGATGCCCGGAGGATTCAAGCTCCTTGAGAGCGGCGGCAACGACCCGCCGACCCCAGCCCCGGAACTCGCGCTCGACAGCGTCCGCGTTGACGGTGGCCAAGTACTCGGGTGTGTGGKAGAGAAGCCAGATCAGGATCATCCGCGCGTACCCGCTCAGCGTTGGGTGGCTGATGATCGTGTTGGGGATGGGGGTCCAGCAGCCCCGATCTACACCGCTCGGTGGGGCTCACCCAGCTCGTGCGGATGGGCGCGGTGCGGGTAGGAGTACGGGTAGGCAGGGACTGCATACCGCTGACGGACTGCATACCGCTGACGGACGGGATGYCGCTCACGGACGGGGAGGCGAGACATGGCGCAGGTGGGAGAACGGGAAGCGCGCAGGGTCGCCGAGGCGGCCCGGGAGGCCGAGTGGCGGCTTCCCTCGTTTGGCAAGGAGCTTTTCCTCGGTCATCTCCGGCTCGATCTGATCTCCCCGCACCCGCGGCCGAAGGAGGGCGACCGGCGGCGGGGGGAGGCGTTCCTGGCCCAGCTCGAGTCGTTCCTGCGGGAAACGGTGGACCCGTTGCAGATCGAGCGGGACGGGCGGCTGCCCGAGCAGGTGATCGACGGGCTGCGGCGGATAGGCGCCCTCGGCATGAAGATCCCCGAGGAGTACGGCGGACTCGGGTTGACCACCGTGTACTACAACAGGGCGCTTGAACTGTCCAGCTCGTGGCATTCGAGCCTGCCCACGCTGCTCTCGGCGCACCAGTCGATCGGCGTGGCCGAGCCGGTCCTGGGGTTCGGTACCGAGGAGCAGAAGCGGACGTATCTGCCGAAGGTGGCCCGCGAGGAGATCAGCGCGTTCCTGCTGACCGAGCCCRATGTGGGCAGCGACCCGGCCCGGATGAGCAGCYAGGCGGTGCCGGTCGAGGGCGGCGCCGCCTACGAGCTGAGCGGCCGCAAGCTGTGGACCACCAACGGTGTGATCGCCGATCGGCTGGTGGTCATGGCGGTCGTCCCGCGCTCGGCCGGTCATCGCGGTGGCATCACGTGTTTCATCGTCGACGCCCACGCACCCGGCGTGAAGGTGGAGCACCGCAACGAGTTCATGGGTCTGCGCGGCATCGAGAACGGGGTGACCAGCTTCGAGCGGGTCCGGGTCCCGGCCGCGGACCGCCTCGGGCGGGAAGGCGATGGGCTCAAGATTGCCCTGACGACGCTGAACACCGGCCGCCTCGCCCTGCCGGCGACCTGCGTGGGCGGCGCCAAGTACGCGCTGCGCATCGCCCGGGAATGGTCGCGGGACCGCGTCCAGTGGGGCCGGCCCATCGGCCAGCACGACGCCATCGCCCAGAAGATCGCGTTCACGGCCGCCACCACGTTCGGGCTGGAGGCGATGCTGGAGCTGTCCGGCCTGATGGCCGACGAGGGACGCGGGGACATCCGGATCGAGGCTGCCCTGGCCAAGCTGTATGCCAGCGAGATGGCCTGGCTGATCGCCGATGAGCTGGTCCAGATCCGCGGCGGCCGCGGGTACGAGACCGCCCAGTCCCTGGCCAACCGGGGGGAACGACCGGTACCGGCCGAGCAGATGCTACGCGATCTGCGCATCAATCGGATCTTCGAAGGCTCCACCGAGATCATGCGGTTGCTCATCGCGCGGGAGGCCGTGGACACCCACCTCGCGGTGGCCGGCGACATCATTTCCCCGGACGCGCCGGTCGCGGCGAAGGCCCGCAGCGCCGGACGGGCGGCTGCCTTCTACGGCCGCTGGCTGCCCGGCCTCGCCGTCGGCAGTGGGACGTCGCCGCGCTCGTTCCTCGAATTCGGCCGGCTCAGCACGCACCTGCGCTTCGTGGAGCGCTCGGCGCGCAAGCTCGCCCGGTCGACCTTCTACGGGATGGCTCGCTGGCAGGGCGGGCTGGAGAAGAAGCAGGCGTTCCTCGGGCGTCTCGTCGACATCGGCGCCGAACTGTTCGCCATCAGCGCGGCGGTCGTGCGGGCCCGGATGCTCGACGAGGAGGGCGAGCCGACCGCGACCGACCTGGCCGACCTGTTCTGCCGGCAGGCGCGACGCCGGGTCGAGGCGTCCTTCGCGGCGCTGTGGCGCAACGACGACGCCCGCAACTACACGGCGGCGCAGGAGGTGCTCGCGGGCCGCTTCAGCTGGGCCGAGTCCGGCGTGATGGACCCGAGCGGCGAAGGGCCGTTCCTCGCCGCGGAGCGGCAGCGGGCGGTCCCGACTCGACCGGCCGTCGACCTGCTCGCCGCGGGCTGACCATGTGCGCCTCGCGTGATCATGCCGGGCAGGCGGCGCGGCACCAGAGGGCTTGGGCCGGCCTTCCACTACGCGGTCGGGTCGGGCCCGAGGGCCGCGTCCAGGAGCGCGCCCAGCTGGTCGAGTTGGTCGGCCGACAGGGCGCGGAACGAGGAATCGAAGACGGCGTCCACGGCGTCCTGGCCGGCCGCGCGCAGCCGCGCGCCCTCCTCGGTGAGCCGGTGTCGCACGGCACGGCCCGGCCCCGGAACCCGCTCGATCAGCCCGCGGGCGGCCATCCGGGCCGCCAGGGAGCCGAAGGACTGGTCGGTTTGGAACGTCAGCACTGCGAGGTCGTGCAGCGATGCGTCCGGGTGCCGGTGCAGGTGACGCAGGGTGTCCCACTGCGCGAGTGAGAGTCCCAATGGTGCCAGCGMGCGGCTCAGCGCGCGGTGATGGCGGTACTGCAGGCGTTTGACGGACAAGGCGACGTCCGCGGTGCGGTATCTCACGGCCTGAGCCTAGCGCGTCGAGTAAGGTTGCTTGTATCATGAAGCTGATATAAGGTTACTTATATTCCTGTCAATAAGAGAGGAATCATGAGTACTCCGATCATGGCCGGCTCCCTCCGGCCCACCCACACCCACACCCACACCCACACGCTCCAGGTCGGCTCCGCGGGAGCGGTCGAGATCACCGTCCAGGACCGCGACCGCACCCGGCCGTTTCTGCTCCTGCACGGTGGAGGTGGCACGGTCACCATGACCGGCTTCGCCGATCTGCTCGCCGAGCGCACCCACTCCCGGGTACTGCTGCCCACTCACCCCGGCTTCGGCGGTACGCCGAAGGCCGAAGCGCTGACGGGAGTCATCGAGCTCGCCCGGATATATGTAGCGATGATCGAGCAACTCGACCTCACGGATGTGACCGTCGTCGGCAACTCCTTCGGTGGGTGGCTCGCTGCCGAGATCGCCTTGCAGCAGAGCCCCCGGGTCAGCGGCGTGGTGATCATCGACGGTATTGGTATTGACGTCGACGGCCATCCGATGCTCGATGTCCGCGGTCTCTCGCCTACTGAGATCCGGTCGTTCTCCTTCCATGACCCGAGCAAGATGCCTGCTTCGCCGGGTACCGGCGATGCCGGGCCGAGCCCGGATGTGCGAGCGCTGGTCGGGTACACGGGCCCGGTCATGTCGGACCCGACGCTGGCCGAGCGGCTGGGTGGTCTCGACATCCCAGCCCACGTTCTGTGGGGCGAAAGTGACGGCATCGTTGACCCGGAATACGGCAGGGCCTATGCCGCCGCGATCCCACTGTCGACGTTCACGCTGCTGCCCCGGTCCGGCCACCTGCCGCAGGTCGAGACGCCCGAGGAACTGCTTGGTGCACTGCTCGACGTGGGCAGTTACTGACATCCCAGCTGAACAAGGGAGAACCATCCATAGGTTCGGTGTTGGACGTCAGGGGCTCGGCGGGCCACGGTGTCTCGATTCGTCGGAGCGGTCAGTAGGCGTGCGTGCCGGGAGCGCTGCTGCCGGTGTAGGAGGCAAGACCGGATACCAGCTTCGCGAGGGCGGGGTCCTCCTCGTAGCGACGCTTGTGCAGGGCGGCGATCTTCTCGGCGATCTCCGGGTCCTTGTGGTCGGTGACGTCGAACGACACGAACGTGTCGACCAACGGGAGCCCGATCTCGTCGGTATGCCGGTGGGCGGGGTGCTTGAGGTACTCCCAGTATCCGTCGAGGTCCTCGATGACATAGGTCGCGCCCCACGCGAACTCGCCGCCGACGTCGCGGCCGACCACGAACGAGGTCACCGACGGGATGACACGACCTTGGTTGCGCAAGCTCTCGACCGCTTCTTCCACCTTGTCTGCCGGGGCGTCGGGGCGAAGGGTCATGCGGACCGTGTGGTAGATCATCGGGTGTCGTCCTTTCCTAGATGGGGTGAACGGATCAGCAGTGCCGCGGCGATCGCGCCCGCGAGGGCCGCGATCCCGGTCCAGGTGAAGGCTCCGGCGACGCCGGAGACCTCGATGCCGCCGCGAGCACGGTCGCCCGAGCGGCGCGCGTCGGGGACTCGCACAGGTGGCCCGTGGTCATGGACACCGGGACTCCCGCCGTCGAGTCGGGTAGTGGCTCGACACGAGGCTCGCACTGGTCCGGCACCGCCCGCGTCGGTGAAAACCACCTACATCGGCGCGCATACTGTTCCCGTTGTGGGGACACCGGTCCGGACGTTCGTCGGCAGGGGCGAGGAACGCCGCAGGCTCGAGGTGCTGGTCGCGGGCGCCAAGAACGGCGAGGGCGGGGTGCTGGTGCTCCGCGGCGAGGCCGGCATCGGCAAGAGCGCTCTGCTCGACCACCTGCGGCGCTCGGCGCAGGGGATGCGGGTCATCGAGGCGACCGGATCCCAGTTTGAGACCGAGCTCCCGTTCGCCGCGCTGCACCAGCTGTGCGTCCCGGCCCTGGGCGACCTCGCGGCACTACCCCCGCCACACCGCGCGGCACTGGAGGCAGCGTTCGGCCTCGCCGACGGCACACCAGAGATGTTCCGCATCGGCATGGCGGCCCTGGAACTGCTGGTCACCGCGGCGGGGTCGGAACCGGTGCTGTGCCTCGTCGACGAGGCCCACTGGCTCGACGACGCATCGACACGGATACTGACGTTCCTCGCGCGGCGCATCTCGGCCGAACCGGTGGCGATGGTGCTAGCCGCACGGCACGGACTCGACGAGCTACCGAGCGTCGAGGTGACCGGGCTGGCCGACGACGACGCCCGCCGGCTGCTGGTGGACACCCGCGCCACGCTGGACGAGACCGTGCGGGACCGCGTGCTCGCCGAGGCCAGGGGCAACCCGCTCGCGCTACTCGAACTGCCCGGCGCCGGCGGCTTTGCCCTGCCCGACGCGTCCTCGGTGCCCAGCAGGGTCGAACGCAGTTTCCAGGATCGTCTCGTGCCCCTGCCCGAGGACGTGCGATTGCTGCTGACCGTGGCTAGCGCCGACCCGACCGGTGACCCCGGCCTGCTGTGGGCCGCCGCCGAACGACTCGGTGTCGGCCCGGCGGCCGGCGCGCACGCCGAGGCGTCCGGGCTGGTCGAGCTCGGCCCGCGCGTGCGGTTCTGCCACCCGCTCGCCAGGTCCGCGGTCTACCAGGCCGCCGCCGTCGAGGACCGCCACGCCGCGCACCAGGCGCTCACCGAGGTCACGGACCCGGAACGGGACCCCGACCGGCGGGCCTGGCATCGCGCGCAGGCCGGTGCCGGCCCCGACGAGGACACCGCCGCGGAACTGAACCGTTGCGCCACCCGTGCCGCGGCACGTGGGGGAGTGGCGGCTGCCGCGGCGTTCCTCGCGCGGGCCGCTGCCCTATCCCGTGACCCCGCGCGCCGCACCGAACGCACACTCGCGGCCGCGCAGGCCCACCTCGACTCCGGTGCACTCGACGCGGCGGACGGCCTGCTCACCGCGGTCACGGTGGACGGGACCGACCCCGTCGCGCTGGCCAGGGTGGAGCTGATGCGCGGGCGGATCACGTTCGTGCGCCGGCGCGACGGCGACGGTCCGGCGTTCATGCTGCGCGCGGCCCAGCGCCTCGCCGCGACCGACCCACGGTGGTCGCGGGACTGCTTTCTCGACGCCGTCGAGATGGCCCTGGTCGTCGGCCGGGCCAGCGGGGTCATGGACATGGTCGTCGAGGCAGCGCGCTCGGCGCCGCCGGCATCGGGCCCGCCGGACCTCCTGGACGCGCTGCTGCGGCTGGCGACGGAAGGACACCACGCGGCGGCGCGGCCGGTCCGCGAGATCCTCGCCTCCCGTCCACAGTGGACACGGCGACCGGCGCTCGCCGGGATGCTCGCCGTGGAGCTCTGGGACGCCGAGGCACACGGCGTGATCACCGACTGGGTGCTGGCCTCCGCCCGAGAGTCGGGGTCGCCGCTCACGCTCCGCCTCGGTCTTGGCATGGCGGCGGCCGGCGCGGTGCACACCGGTGACTTCGCCGCCGCCACGTCGGCGATCGCCGAGGAGGAGGCGGTGGCGGACGCGGTCGGGGTGGAGCCGCTGGCGTATCCGCAGCTGCACCTCGCCGCCTTGCGTGGCCGGGAGGCACAGGCGCGGGCGGTGATCGACAGTTTCACCGCCGAGGCGACCGCGAGCGGCACCGGGCAGACGATCGCCAACGCCGACTGGGCCACGGCCGTCCTGAGTAACGGCCTCACCGACTACCCGGCGGCACTTGCCGCCGCCGAGGCGGCCACCCGGCACGGCGACCTGTTCGTCGCCGCGATCGCCCTGCCGGAACTGGTCGAGGCCGCGGTCCGCTGCGGCGAGCACGAGGTGGCCCGGTCGGGTTCGGTATCGCTCACCGAACGCACCGAGGGCAGCGGCACACCGTGGGCGCTGGGCGTCGGCGCCTACACCCGCGCACTCGTCACCGGCGACGAGGACGACTTCGCCGCGGCCATAGGTCACCTCGAGAAGAGCCCGCTCGCCCCGTATCTGGCCAGGGCGCACCTGCTCTACGGCGAGTGGCTGCGCCGCCAGGGCAGGCGACGCGACGCCCGCCGGCAGCTTCGTACCGCCTACGACCGGTTCGCCGACATCGGCATGGCGGCCTTCACCGACCGCGCCGCCGCCGAGCTGCGTGCGGCCGGCGCCGACGTGCGCGGCCGCACGTCGGGCAACACCGACGACCTCACCGCGCAGGAGACCCACATCGCCCGCCTGGTCGCGGACGGCGCCACGTCAAAGGAGGTCGCGGCACGGCTGTTCATCAGCCCCCGCACCGTCGACGCCCACCTGCGCAATATCTTCCGCAAGCTCGGCATCACGTCCCGTCGCCAGCTCCGG
Source organism: Frankia sp. CcI156 (assembly GCF_001983015.1). Taxonomy (NCBI): domain Bacteria; kingdom Bacillati; phylum Actinomycetota; class Actinomycetes; order Frankiales; family Frankiaceae; genus Frankia; species Frankia sp. CcI156. Next base: position 105,549 of record NZ_MOMD01000025.1, on the reverse strand, counting down.
GACCTGCCCGCACTGCGTACCCCCACCGCCAGATGAGTGTGAGCGTGCCGCGTACCGCGGAGTCCTGGTGGGTCGAGCTGGACGGCCGCGCCGTCGATCGTGGCTTCGCCCGCTCAGGCCTTCTACTCTGGCCGCATGCCGGAGGGGTCGACAGCGCAGCGCCGCCAGCCGGGGACCAGGTCCCGGCGGCGTGGTCTGATCATGTTGGYCGGGTTGGCGGCCCTGGTGGTCGCACTGCTAGTGGTGTGGCTGATCCGGGTCAGGAGCGACCAGGCTACGGGGGCCGGTGCCGCCCGCCCGCCGGGTTCCGTTCCCGCGCCGGGCCGGGGAGCCGACTCTGCCCTGCCCCGTGGCGATGGCGGCGTCGTGGACGTGTACGCGCACGCGCGTGCCGGGATGCTGAGCCCGGTGGTCCGCGACGATCCGCCTCTCGTGTACGTCCCGAACCTGCGCGACGGCACCGTCACGGTCATCGACCAGCGCACGCTGCGGGTCGTGGACACCTACGCCGCCGGCCGCGAGCCTCAGCATGTGGTCCCCTCCTGGGACCTGCGGACCCTGTGGGTGAACAACAACCGCGGCAACAGCCTGTCACCGATCGATCCGCGGACCGGTCGGCCCGCCGGGCCCGCGGTACCGGTCGCGGACCCGTACAACCTGTACTTCACCCCCGACGGGGCCAACGCGATGGTCATCGCCGAGGCGAACCACCACATCGACTTCCGTGATCCGCACACGTTCGCCCTACGGCACAGCCTGGACGTGGGCACGGCCTGCGCGGGCGTCAACCACGTCGACTTCTCCGTCGACGGCTCCTATGCGATCGCCACCTGCGAGTTCGCCGGACGACTCGTCAAGATCGACATCCCGCGTCAGCGGGTCATCGGATATCTGGACCTCGGCCGGGACGCCGCTCCACAGGACATCAAGATCGATCCGGCCGGCCGGATCTGGTACGTGGCGGACATGAACGCCGACGGTGTCCACCTCGTTGACGGGGATCGCTTCACCAGGGTCGGTTTCGTCCGGACCGGGCCGGAGACCCACGGCCTGTACCCGAGCCGCGACGGCCGATTCCTGTACGTCGCCAACCGGGGTGGCCACATGGACTCCATGAAACCGCCGTTCCCGCACTCCGGCGACCAGGGCTCGGTCTCGGTCATCTCCTTCGCCACCCGGACCGTCGTGGCCACCTGGCCGATCCCCGGTGGGGGAACCCCGGACATGGGCAACGTCGATGCCAACGGCTCGCGGCTGTGGCTGTCCGGCCGCCGCAGCAACGTCGTGTACGTGTTCGACACCGGCGGGCCCGGAGGTTCGGAGCCGAAGGCCGGCCGGCTGCTGGCTCGGATCCCCGTCGGCCGTGAGCCGCACGGTCTCGCGGTCTGGCCGCAACCCGGTCGCTACTCCCTCGGCCATACTGGGATCATGCGCTGAGGGTCGGACGAGCTCGGGGCCCCTCATCCTGGCCGGGAGCGACCGGGTTGACTGAAACGGATTTTCATGATCTCTTCTACTGTAGAAGATTCATTCTTGGTTTACCTTTGGGTATCTGACCGTTGCGCCTACGCGCTTAGCGTGACGTGTCGTGACTAGTGACGTGACTGTGAGGGTCGAGGGCGACGCTGCCGCGCCCGCCGTGTTGGAGCGCATTCGGGCTTTGTCGGCGTCGTTGTCGTCGGCGGAGCAGCGGGTGGCGCGGCAGGTCCTCGCGGACCCGGTTGCGATGATCCACCAGTCGGTGAGCGAGCTGGCGCAGGTGTCGGGAAGCTCGCCGGCGACGGTGGTGCGGTTCTGCCAGAGCCTGGGGCTTCGGGGCTACCAGGAACTCAAGCTGGCGCTGATCCGGGAGACGCTGCCGGTGGAGCGGCAGCTGGTGGACGAGGTGTCCGCGGCCGACGGCCCGGATGAGATTGCCGGGAAGGTGCTCGGCGGGGCGGCGAGTGCGCTGACCGAGGCGGCGCGGGGGATCGACGGTGGCGTGCTGGCGGCGATCGCCGACCTGGTCGTCGCCGCGCCGCGGACGTTGTTCGTGGCGGTGGGGACGTCGGCGCCGCTGGCGATGGATGCCGCCTACCGGCTGACCACGGTCGGGGTCGATGCGCGGTTCGCCGGGGATGCGCATGTGCAGCACGTCACCGCCCGGATGCTGGCGGCGGGTGATCTGTGCGTTGCGGTCAGCCACACCGGCTCGACGGCGGAGACACTGGCGGCGATGCGGGCGGCCGTGGACGCCGGGGCGCATACCGCCGCGATCACGAGCTTTGCCCGGTCACCGTTGACCGAGCTGGTGCGGCACGCGGTGGTGGTGGGCAGTCGGGAGACGGCGTATCGCATCGAGGCGATGACCAGCCRGATCGTGCACCTGTCGGTGCTCGACGCCCTGTTCGCCCTCGTGGTGGTGCGCAGCCCGCGCAGCCCTGGCGCGCTGGCGATGACCGCCGACGTGATCGTCGAACACCGGATGTAGCCGCCTACCAGACCCGGCGGCGCCGGTGCCGACGGTCCATGGTTCGCCCCCGCGTCCACCGAGGAACGGTATGAGCCCGCGGACCAGCGGTGGATCGGTGGTGGGCAAGGTATGTCCCGGCGGTCGGTCAGCCGCCGGCCGCATCGGTGATCAGACCGACCAGCGCGGTGACCAGCATGGCCGCGGCGCCGCCCAGCACGACGCGCAGGGTCGGACGCAGCAGCGCCATACCGGCGGCCCGCGCGGCGAGTATGCCCGCGACGGCGAGACCGATCACCGTAACCACGACGACGAGCATCAGGCGGCCCGCCCCCGCCGGGGCCGACATCCCGAGGAACGGCACCAGCCCGCCGGCCGTGAAGCTGCCCGCCGACGCGACGGCGGCCTGGACCGGGCGCGCCCGGGTGGCCTCACTCTGGCCGAGTTCGTCGCGCAGGTGCGCCTCCAGCGCACCCCGCTCGGTCAGTGTCACGGCGACCTGCGTGGCGAGGTCGCGCGGAAGGCCGCGCCGCTCGTAGATGCCGACCAGCTCGGCAAGCTCGGCCACCGGGTCGGCCGCCAGCTCCGCGCTCTCCTTGGCCCGGTCCGCGCGTTCCACGTCGGCCTGGGAGCTCACCGACACATACTCCCCGGCCGCCATCGACATCGCCCCCGCGGTCAGACCCGCGATCCCGGCGGTCAGGACCGCGCCGGTGGAGGCGCCGCTCGCGGCGACGCCGACGATGAGACTGGAGGTGGAGACCAGGCCGTCGTTCGCGCCGAGGACGGCCGCGCGCAGCCAGCCCGAACGGTTCGTGCTGTGCCGCTCCCGGTGCCGCCGCACCGCACCGAATGTCGCCATGGGGGCATTACAGCACGGTGTTGACGATCGGCATCGTCTCGGCGGCTGTGGCACAACTGTGACAATCACCCGTTCCACCAGGTGACCCGGCCTGTTCGCGCCCGGCCGAGATCGCGGCGATCAGCATGGCACACTCAACGGATCAAGAATCATCTCTGCCTGTTCCTCGAGGTAGACCGCTGGGAATCCGCTGATGAACGGCAATGATGGACAATCAAGGCTGACAGCGATCGCGCGACGTGGGATTGGTGACCTTGCCCCGACATCGTCCGATGCGGCCGGGACCGCGCACCTCGTACGAGGAGAGTTGGCTGGCCGGTGYGGAACTCGGTGAGGCGCTCACGCGCGGATGGCGTCCGCGGGCACAACCCGTGCAGATCGCGCTGGGTGCGGGTGAGGCCGTGCTGGCCCAGGCACCCGTCCGCGTCTGGCAGTACATCGGCCAGAACGTCACCTACAACCAGGGGTGGTTCGTCGCCTTCGGTAGTCCCCTTCTACTCGGTGCGTCCCTGCTCGGCAGCGCCCTGTACAACGGCAGCCAGCGCAGGCGCGCCGAGGCGCTCGCCGCGGTCCAGTGGCGCCCTGTCTGCCAGGGGCATCTTTTTCTGACGAACTGGCGCCTCGCGCTGGCGCTCACGACCGGCTGGATCGATATCGGCTACCCGTACCTGCGGGCGTCCGGCGTGGACGGCGACAGCATGGTCATCATGCTTGCCGGCCAACCCCCCGTCCGACTGCAGGTGTGGCCGGCGCACTGGTTCTTCGTGCTCATGAGATTCCTCGCCTACGGCGAGATCGTCCGGATGGAAATTCCGTCCCACCTGCAACGAGCGACTGCCCCTCGGGCCCTCGAACCTCCGTCTGGATCTYGAATCCCCGCCCGGACGGGGTCTGGAGAACGCCGGTGACGTCGCATGATCAGCGTCCTTCCCGGAGTGTGATCAGTGGGTACGCCCGATGGGTACGGCCGGCGGGTACCGGCGTCCGGATTTTTCCCGGGGGCTACCCCGCTAGCCCGCTAGCCCGCTACCCCGCTGCCTCGTGCCGGGTCGGTACCGTGATGGCGTCCTCCGGGAAATGTTGGCGGGTATTCAAGCGTGATTCGGGTCAAGATAATGTTATTGATAAAAATATCTTTGAGATTTTCCTTCGAGTGGATTTCGGGGATATCCATGAGGCCTGCCTCGTGGATAATTTGTTTACATGCCGTTCACGGTGCACGACCTGCCGGCGCCCCGCGAACCTATACCATTAATTCGGGTTCGCCGCACGGCCATCCGTCTCGGTCGAAACCAGCCGAGAAGCAGTCGGAGGCCAGCCATGAGATTGACTGCCGTCCGGATGTGGTCCGGTATGGTCGATCGGAAGTGAGGGCTCTCATGCCATTTGTCATCACCGCCGCGTGTATCGATGTCAAGGACGGCTCCTGCCTGGAGGGGTGCCCGGCCGATTGCATCTACGAGGGTGACCGTAAGATGTACATAAATCCGGATGAGTGCACGGAGTGCGGCGCCTGCGCAGTGTCCTGCCCGGTCGGCGCGGCCATCAGCGACGACCGTGTTCCCGCGAAGGACAAGGAGTTCATCGAAAGCGAGGCGCTGTTCTTCAGTGCCGTCCTGCCCGGTCGGGACGCGCCGCTCGGCGAGCCGGGTGGCGCCACGAAACTCGGCAAGATCAAGGCTGACACGCCCTTCATTGCCGCCTACGGAAACTGACGAGGGTGACCTCGGGTATTCGCCGGGGCGGAGCACGATAAAGCGGAGCAGTAGCGGGAAAAACGAACCGAGGGAATGTGCGGAAGGGCCGGTGCTGGCGGGCCTCGGGTCCGAGGCGCCGGCCTGACGCCGAGACGTTGTGGGGGGATCCCTCCCGTAACCGGCCTGCGTTCCAGRCGATTCTATCCCGCAGGTCCGACGGAACGGGGGGGTCCGCTCGTCCAGCCCCGGATAGTTCCAGGGTGTTTCGTGGCGGGCGGGGCCGGGTGTCAGCGGACCGGTGGCGCGAGGGAGCGCAGGAGTTCACCGGCGGGTTMGTCGGTGAGCTCGGCGAGGGTCACCTCGTCGAGCGTGACCAGGAAGTTCTCCTGGGCTCGTCGCAGGAGGGGGCGCAGTCGGCAGGCGCATCRCAGCGGGCACGGGGGACCGTCGCAGGAGACGAACTCGTCCGTGCCCTCGAGGGCACGGACGATGTGCCCGACGGTGACCTGCGTCGCGCCTGGGGCGAGCAGTACCCCGCCGGTGCGCCCGCGCACGGTGACCACGAGGTCGAGCCGCTGGAGGCGTTGCACGATCTTCGCCATGTGGGTGAGCGGAACATCGAGGGCTTTCGAGAGGTCGCGGACGGTGAGGCGATCCTCCCGGGTGGCCGTGAGCATAAGCGCCCGCAGCGCCAGGTCGGTCGACTGGGTCAGGTGCATGGGAGCGCGCCTGTCGAGGTGACGGTCACCCGACCATCTTGCCTTCTACTCTTCGTAGAAGATTGTCCCGACGGCACCTGCGTCCCACGGGTGCCGCCTGCCGAGGTCAGACCTCGGCGGGAGCGCGGCCGGGGGTGTGACACCGCGCCGGCACTGGCCGGCACCGGCCGGTGCCGGTCTCCTCATGGCGACCGCGGACCCCCGGCCGGGGGAGCCTATACGGGTGTCCGCGGCGAGGGCAGTTTCCGGACGATGGTCAGTCCGTCCGCAATGGGCAGCATGACAACCTGTACCCGGGAGTCGCCGGCGAGAAGCTCGTTGAACTGTTTGACGGCGACGACAGCAGGATTGTCCGAGTGGGAGCGCACCACGTGCCCATACTGCAGCACATTATCGACGATGATGACCCCGTTCGGGTTCATCCGGGGAAAGAGAAGCTCGTAATACCTCCTATACGAGGTCTTGTCCGCGTCGATGAACGCCAGGTCGAAGGTGGGTTCTTCGGGGAGCATGCCGAGACTGTCCGCCGCCGGTCCGAGGGCGAGGTCGATGTGATCGGAAACACCGGYCCGAGCCCAGTACTGGCGGGCGATCGAGGTCCATTCCGCGCTGATGTCCAGGCAGAGAAGTCGGCCGCCGGGGGGCAGACCCCGTGCGATGCACAGCGCGGAATAGCCGGTGAAGGTACCGATCTCGACCGCGCGGCGCGGGGCGATCGAGGCCGTCAGGATGGTCAGGAACGTCCCCTGCTCGGCCGGTACCTGCATCTCCGCCTCGGGGAGCGTCGCCGTCACGGCGGAGAGCGCGTCGAGGATCGGATCCGGAGGTGAGCTGTGCTCCGTCAGATAGCTGTGGATCGGATCGGCCAGATAGGCTGATTTCAATCCCTTGCCGTTTTTTGCGCCTTCGCGGCGAAGCGTGCCGACGCCGGTTGTCGCGACTTCACGAATCTTCTGTGCCGGACTTTTTGCCATGATCAGTGGAACTCCATCCCTGGTGGCTCAGTTCGAAAATAACTGGCCCGGGGCGCATTGTGGTTACGGACCGCTCCTCGGCTCGGAAAGAACCAGTAAAGATCATCTAGTTAATCGGGAGTCCGGTGAAGCCGTTGTCCGGTCGTCACGGCCTGTCGTCGGCCATGGCGTAATCTGTCGTGACGTAATCCACTACTTCCAGTAGTTCGTGGATGGTGGCCGATGTCCGCCGAGGGCCCGGGCCGTCCGTGCCCCCAGAACCCGGCGTGGCCGCGATGCGGGTGCCGCCCGCCGCGTCCACGGATCTCTGCGCGGGTGCCGGCCGGGCGGCCGTCGGCCGTCGGTCTGGATGTGTCCGGGGCAGGTCAAGGACGACGCACAGACCCCCGTTGTCACCCTCGGCCAGAGTGACCGTCCCGCCGTCGGCGGTCGTCAGGGCATGCACGATGGYGAGCCCGAGGCCGTTCCCGCGCCGATCGGCCCGGCCGGGCACCTCTCCTCGCTGGTCGGCTTCTCGCTGGTCGGCACTGAGGTTGGAGCTGAACCGGCGGAAGGCGGCGGCCCGCTGCTCGGCGCTCATGCCGCGTCCGCTGTCGGCGACCGTGAGCCGCGTCATGCTTTCCGCCGTCATGGTGCTCTGCGGCCCGGTGACGTTCATCTCGTCCAWCTCGTCCGCGGCGCTCCCCGTCCCGAGGCCCGCCTCCGCGGTGCCTCCGGCGCCCACCGGGCGTGGCTGGGCCGGTGGGTTCGTCCCGGACGTGACGCTGACCCGGCCGCCGGACGGGGTGGCCTCCAGCGCGTTGCTGAGGAGATTGTCGAGGATCTGCTCCAGGTGCCCCGGGGTGCACTGGACGACCTGGTCCGCGTCGACGTCGCAGGTCAGCGTCACTCCGGCGGCGGCTGCGACCGGTCGCCAGATCAGGCATCGTTCCTCGGCGACGACCGCGAGGGGGATCGGCTGGGTCGGGATCGGCGCATGCTCGGCCCGGGAGACCGCCAGCAGCCCGTCGACCATCCGGGAGAGCCGGTGCACCTCGACCAGGGTGCCCGCGACCTCGTCGGTGGTGTCCGCGTCCACGTCCTGTTGCAGCAGCTCCAGGCGCAGGCGCATCGCCGTCAGCGGGGTGCGGATCTGGTGGGAGACGTCGGCGAGGAACCGGCGCTGGCTGTCGACCAGCAACTGGAGCCGTCCCGCCATCGCGTCGAACGTCGTGGCAAGTTTGCGTGCCTCGGGCGGGCCACCGACGGCTCTGGCCCGGATCGTGAGATCACCGGCACCGAGTTCGGTCGCTGCCTGCTCGAGCCGGCGCAGCGGCCGGCCCACCCAGCGGGCCAGCAGTATCGAGATCCCCAATGCGGCCAGCGTGACCAGGACGCCCGCGAGGGCGATCATCGTCCACCGGTGGATGATCGAGGCGCGCAGCCCGGCATCGCTGCGCGCGACGGCCAGGATGCCGACCAGACCCTGCGCGTTGGACACCGGAGCAACAAGGATCATCCGGTGTCGATTGGCCGCGTTCGGGTTGATGACCACGTTCTCCCGGCGGGCCCGATCCAGATCCMAGCCCATGATCGGGATGTCGTCACCGGTGTCGGCCACGGGCGTACCGTTCGGGTCGAACAKCCGGAGCTCGTCCGGTGGCACGGCCGTACTGTCGCGTACGGCGGCGGGCAGCGGGGCCGCGCCGGCGGACAGTCGCCGCCACTTCACCTCGGCGCAGTAGGCCTGCATCGCGGCCGTGAGCCGCAGGCCGAACAGCGCCCGGTCGTGACGGGTGGCGTCGAGCCCCATCGGGACGCACAGGCCGACAAGCAGCGCCGTCGTGAGCGCGAGCTGGGCGGCCAGGATGCGCCGGGTCATTGGATGTGCCGGGTCATCGGCCGAGGGGTGGCGCGCTCCGGTCACCGGGGGTCGGATCGGCGCCGGGTGTCGGCGGCCCGCCCAGGCGGAAGCCGACCCCGTACACCGTTTCGATCAGTTCGGGAATCCCGAGCTTGCGGCGKATCGCGCCGATGTGTACGTCGAGGACCTTCGATGAGCCGAACCAGTCGCCCCAGACAGCGGTGAAGATCTCCCGTCGGGTCCGGACCCGGCCGGGATCGCGGGCCAGGAAGGCCAGCAGATCGTACTCCCGCGCCGTCACCTGGACCGGACGGCCGTCGACGGAGATCCGCCGGCTGCGCCGGTCGAGGACGAGCGGTCCGTGCCGGACCACGTCGGAGCTCTCACCGGTGGCCCGGGCGGYGCGCCGCCGCACCGCCCGTATCCGGGCCAGCAGTTCGGCGAATCCGAATGGTTTGACCAGGTAGTCGTCGGAACCGAGGTCCAAGGCCTCGACCCGGTCCGCCTCGTCCCCCCGAGCCGTCACCACGATCACGGGGGTGTCCCCGCGCTCRCGGATGCGCCGGCACACCTCCGCGCCGTCGATGTCGGGCAGCCCCAGGTCCAGGAGCACGAGGTCGGGCGGGGACACGCCCTCGACCCGGGCGAGCGCGGCCTCCCCGGTCCGCACCCGGTCGGCGGTGTAGCCGGCCCGGTCCAGACCGCGCACGAGCTGGGTACCGAGGCCGTCGTCGTCCTCGACCACCAGTACCCGGGCGCCGGCGGGATCGGGATGCCGCTGCAGGTCTGATGCGTGTGCTCGGGAGCCGTTGCCTGCAAGCGTCGCCATAGCATGACAGTAGGCGGCGCCGGGCGCGTCCGGCCGCCGGCCCCGCGGGTGCCACCGCGATTCCGCCGTCGCCAGCTCCGATTCCGTCAATATCTACTCGTTTCGCAGCGTCTGCCCATTTTGCCGGATCCAGCCCGGTCTCACCGGCTCGGCCGGCAGCGTGTCGCCGGACGACACCGCGGCGAGGATTCCCTCGAGGGCGTGCCGGGGAAGATCGATCAGTCGGGCGGCCAGCAGGTCGGGATCGCGCGCGGCCCGGGTCACGGCGGCCCGGGCGTCGCGCTGGGAGAGCGTGCGCCCCGAATCCTCCCGGACGATCCGGATGAGCCCGTCCCGCCAGACGTTGCCGATCTTGCCATGCGGGCGGTCCAGCAGCCACCGGGCGAGCCGGTCGGCGGGGGCGAGCGCCGCCGGGCCGACGGCCGTGAACGTCACGAGCCGCAGGTCCCCGAGGTCCCGGGCGGGGGTGGCGGTCCACTTCGCCCGCAGCTGCCGCAGCGGGTCATCCTGGGCCCGCCGGCGGCGGACGCCCAGATCGGGATGATCGGAGGAGACGACGACGGCGAGCCGGTCCGCGTTGACCGCCAGGAGGAGCCTGGTCAGCCAGGGGCCCGGATCGTCCGACAGGTCGGTGGCCACGCTGACCGTTCCGTCCTCGGTTGAGGCGCCGGGGCCGGTCGAGGAGCCGGGGCCGGTCGAGGCGAACGCGGGCAGCCCCCGGTCGAACACGGTCGCGAGACGCACGTGGACCGCGTCGACCTCCCGCCGCTCGCCAACGAACACGGCGCGACCCGCCGGGCCGGTGGCGAGGAAGGCGGCCACCGCGTCGAGGACCGGGGCAGTCAGGCGCGTCGGCCGACTCTGCGTGGACTGCCGGCCCCGGGTGTAGATGGCGGCCGTCGCGGTTGTGGCCGCCGTGGCCGAGCGGTCCAGCTGCTTCCAGGTGGCCGGGGTCGGCTGGCAGACGTACATGTCGGCTCTGGCGCCCACCGCCTCCGCGCCCTCGTAGACGTGGAAGCCTGGCCAGATGGCCTCGAACACGAAGCCCTGATCGATCAGTGCCCGCTGCACCTTCCAACCCAGCGTCGGTACCCGGTCGCTGAACCCGTAGGCCAGCAGGACGCGACCATGTTCGCGGTCCGCGAGACCCTGCGCGCCGCGCCCGGTGAACAGCGCCACGCCCTCCGGGGTGTAGGGCGGATCGGTGAATGCCAGATCGGCTGTGCCCACCACCGCCGGCGGCAGGCCGAAGCGCAGGTCGGCGTAGAGGCACCGCAGCCGGACGTCCAACGACCGGGCCGAGCTGTCCAGGTAGGCGARCAGCTCGTCGTCGATGTCGACGACGGTCACGGTGAGCCCGTCGATCAACGAGACCGCCGCCAGCGAGGTGAGATCATGATCACCTATGCACAGCAGATGCGCGCCGCGCAGGTCGTAACGCGTCCGCAGCCAGACGGCCCGGCGCACGACGGTCGTCGCCGTCGCGGGTACGTGGTCGAGGTCGGCCCGCGGTCGGGGCGCGGCAGCGATGAGATCATGCATGGTCGTGACCAGCGGACCGTGGCGGGTGATCACGGCGGCGAGGGGATCGAGCGGAGTCTGTCCGCTCAGCTCGTCATAGCGGATCAGGCCGCGGTAGCGGTCGATCGACGCGGGGCGCAGCACGTGACGCCCGTCGGGGCCGGTCCGCAGATCGTCGCCGAGGCTGGCGAGGATCTCCTCCACGCTCCGTCGGGGCAGGCCCGAACTCTGGACCAGCTGGCGCAGGGTGCGTGGCTGCTCGGTCAGCGCCGCCACCGCCGCGCGAGGCGCCCGGGCATGCACCCGGTAGCCCGCCAGCAGGGTCGCCAACGACTCGCCGGATTCGGCCGGACCCGGCGCCCGGCCCGGGTGATCCGGTCCTGACAGGGTATGTGGAGGGGACACGCAACCAGCGTCGCACCTGCGGCGGACACACGATTCTACCGGTCCCGCCGAGGCCAGCTAATCTCTTGTCGTGCTCAGAAGGCTTGATCTGCGTGGCGCGGTGCCTGCCGCAGCCGAGATCCGACGGCTACTGCCGCGGGCCGACGTCGACGTCGACGTCGCCGTCGATGCGGTCCGGCCGGTCTGTGCGGACGTGCGGGACCGCGGCGACGCGGCCGTCCTCGCCGCCGCGGAGCGGTTCGACGGGGTCCGCCCGCCGAGCCTGCGGGTGCCCGCCCAGGTTCTCGCCGCCGCCGCGGATGTCCTGGATCCGGCCGTGCGCGACGCGCTGACCGAGGCGATCCGCCGGACTCGGCTGGTGCACCGTGCGCAGCTGCGGGAGCCGGTGGCGATCGAGGTCGCGCCCGGCACCACGGTGACGCAGCGCTGGGTGCCGGTGGAGCGGGTCGGCCTGTACGTGCCGGGCGGGCGGGTCGCCTACCCCAGCAGCGTCGTGATGAACGTCGTGCCCGCCCAGGAGGCCGGGGTCGGCTCGCTCGCGGTCTTCTCCCCGCCGCAGAAGGACAACGGCGGGCTGCCGCATCCGGTGATCCTCGCCGCCTGCGCGCTGCTCGGTGTCGAGGAGGTCTACGCGGCCGGCGGAGCCCAGGCCGTGGCGATGGCCGCCTACGGGACCACGAGCTGCCCGCCGGTCGATGTGATCACCGGGCCCGGCAACGTCTACGTCACGGCGGCCAAGCGCCTGCTGCGTGGGGTCGTCGGGGTGGACGCCGAGGCGGGCCCGACCGAGGTCGCGATCCTCGCCGACGCCACCGCGGATCCGGCCTTCGTCGCAGCCGACCTCATCGCCCAGGCCGAGCACGACCCGATGGCCGCCTGCCTGCTGATCACCCCGTCGGTGGAACTCGCCGACGCGGTCGACGTCGAGCTCGGCAAGCAGGTGCCCGCCACCCGCCACCGGGAGCGGGTGGCGGAGTCGCTCGCCGGCCAGGGGGCGGTCGCGCTCGTCGCGGACGTCGACGCGGGTCTCGCGGTGGCGGACGGCTGGGCCGCCGAGCATCTGGAGATCCACACCGCGGACGCCGCCGCGGTCGCCGCCCGGGTGCGCCACGCCGGAGCGGTCTTCGTCGGCGACTACGCTCCCGTCCCGCTCGGCGACTACCTGGCCGGGTCCAACCACGTCCTGCCCACCGGCGGCACCGCCCGGCATTCCAGCGGTCTGGCGGTCACCGCCTTCCAACGTCAGGTCCAGGTGGTCGAGTGCACGCGGGAGGGGCTCGCCGCCGTCGCCCCGCGTATCGCCGCGCTCGGCGGGGCGGAGGACCTCACAGCTCACGTCGACGCGGTGGAGGTTCGACTCCGATGATATTCAAGGCGGCCGGGAGCGGTGCCGAGGACCGGCCGTGGCGCCCGTGGGACGCTGACGGCCTGCCGCTGCGCGACAGCCTGCGCGGGCTCTCGCCCTACGGCGCTCCGCAGCTCGACGTGCCGGTGCGGCTCAACACCAACGAGAACCCGCACCCGCCGTCGGTCGGGCTGGTCGACGCCATCGGCAAGGCCGCGGCCCTCGCCGCCACCGAGGCGAACCGCTATCCCGACCGGGACGCCGAGGCGCTGCGTGCCGACCTCGCCTACTACCTGACACCGGACGCCGGCTTCGGCGTGCACACCAGTCAGGTCTGGGCCGCCAACGGCTCCAACGAGATCCTCCAGCAGCTCCTCCAGGCGTTCGGCGGGCCCGGTCGGGTGGCGCTCGGGTTCGAGCCGTCCTACTCGATGCACCGCCTCATCGCGCTGGCCACCGCCACCGAGTGGGTGGCCGGGCAGCGAGCGGAGGACTTCACGCTCTCCCCGGCCGTGGTCACCGACGCGATCGCCCGGCACCGACCCGCCCTGGTCTTCCTCTGCTCACCGAACAATCCGACGGGCACGGCCCTGCCGCCCGAGGTCGTCGCCGCCGCCTGTGAGGCGGTGGAGGCCACCGGCAGCGGCATGGTCGTCGTCGACGAGGCCTACGCCGAGTTCCGCCGGGCCGGCGTGCCCAGCACGCTGACGCTGCTGCCCCGTCATCCGCGGCTCGTCGTCACCCGGACAATGAGCAAGGCGTTCGCGCTGGCCGGTGCCCGGGTAGGCTATCTTGCCGCGCACCCCGCCGTGGTGGACTCGCTGTACCTGGTGCGGCTGCCCTACCACCTGTCGAGCTTCACCCAGGCCGTCGCGCGCACGGCGCTCGCGCACGCCGACGAGCTGCTCGGCACGGTGGAGGCGGTCAAGGCCCAGCGCGACCGCATCGTCCGGGAGTTGCCGGCGCTCGGTCTGCGGCTGGCTCCGAGCGACGCCAACTTCGTGTTCTTCGGCCGGTTCGCCGATCAGCGGGCGGTGTGGCAGAGCCTGTTGGACGCGGGAGTGTTGGTCCGCGATGTCGGTCTGACCGGCTGGCTGCGGGTCACCGCCGGGCTGCCGAACGAGGTGGACGCGTTTCTCGGGGCGCTGGGCAGAACTCTCACCGGCAGCGTCATCGGCGCGGACGGTGTCATCAGCCTCGCCACCGCCTGAGCCCCTGGTCCGGCCTGAGCCCCTGGCCCGGCCTGAGCCCCTGGCCCGGCCTGAGATCTACAGAGACCGAGGAAGCCCCCGATGGCACGCACCGCGCGAATCGAACGCAAGACGTTGGAGTCGGACGTCCTGGTCGAGCTCGACCTCGACGGGACGGGAATCTCCTCGTCGGACACCGGCGTCCCGTTCTTCGACCACATGCTGTCCCAGCTCGGCAAGCACGGCGGGTTCGACCTCACCGTGCGTACCCGGGGGGATCTGCACATCGACGCCCACCACACCGTCGAGGACACCTCGATCGCCTTCGGGTCCGCCCTGCGCGAGGCGCTCGGCGACAAGGCGGGTATCMGCCGGTTCGGGGATGCCACCGTCCCGCTGGACGAGGCGCTCGCCCAAGCCGCCGTCGACCTGTCCGGCCGGCCGTACTGCGTGCACGTCGAACCGGATCTCGTCGGGATGATCGGAACTTACGACACGACGCTGACCCGGCACATCTTCGAGTCGATCACCGCGTCCGCCCGGCTCGCGCTGCACGTGCGGGTGCTGTCCGGCCGCAACGCCCATCACGTGGTCGAGGCCCAGTTCAAGGCGGTCGCGCGGGCTCTGCGCGACGCGGTGGCGCTCGACGCCCGCGTCGCCGGGATACCCTCCACGAAAGGTGTGCTGTGAGCGGAGACGGACCCGGCCGGCGTCCCCGGGTGGTTGTCCTGGACTACGGCTCGGGAAACCTGCGGTCGGCCGAGCGCGCGCTCGCCCGAGTCGGCGCCGACGTGACGGTGACCGCGGATCTTGACGTGGCCCGCGGCGCGGCGGGCCTGGTCGTACCGGGCGTGGGCGCCTATGCGGCCTGTATGGCAGGCATCGACGCCGTGGGCGCCGCGCCCGTGGTGCGGGAGCGGGTAGCGGCGGGACGGCCCGTGCTCGGGATCTGCGTCGGGATGCAGGTGCTGTACGAGCTCGGTGACGAGCACGGGGTGCGGACGGTCGGGCTCGGCGTGATCCCTGGCGAGGTCCGCCGGCTCGCCRCCGACATCCTGCCGCACATGGGCTGGAACACTGTGGCGCCGCCCGCCGGATCGATCCTGTTCGCCGGACTGCCCGCGGACACGCGGTTCTACTTTGTCCACTCGTACGCGGCGAAGGCCGATCCGGCCGCCGGGGACACCGTGGGGGAGCACGGCGAGCCGTTCGCCGCCGCCGTCGAACGGGGTGCGCTCGCCGCGACCCAGTTCCACCCGGAGAAGTCCGGGGATGCCGGAGCGCACCTGCTGGCGAACTGGCTCGGCAGCCTGGTCTGAGCGAGCCCTGGTCTGAGTGAGCGTGAACGCGAGGGCGGATGTCCTGTAATGCGGATGTCCTGTAATTAGGGCGGCTCCAGCGCCCCGCTGGACCGTAGGGTGGCCGATGTGACGCTTACTCTGCTGCCCGCCGTGGACGTGGCCGACGGCAGGGCCGTCCGACTCGTCCAGGGCGAGGCCGGTTCCGAGACCTCGTACGGCGACCCGCGGGAGGCGGCGCTGACCTGGCAGCGCGACGGCGCCGAGTGGATCCACCTGGTCGATCTCGACGCTGCCTTCGGCCGGGGGTCGAATCGGGAGCTCATCGCCGAGGTGGTACGCGCGGTGGACGTGGCCGTCGAGCTCTCCGGCGGCATCCGCGACGACGCATCGCTCGACGCGGCGCTGGCCACCGGCGCGGCCCGGGTCAACATCGGCACGGCTGCGCTCGAGGATCCCGACTGGGTCCGCCGGGCCATCGACCGGGTCGGTGACCGTATCGCGGTCGGTCTCGACGTCCGGGGGACCACGCTGTCGGCCCGGGGCTGGACGCGGGACGGTGGCGAGCTGTTCGATGTGCTCGCCCGCCTCGACGCCGACGGCTGCGCCCGGTACGTGGTGACGGATGTGCGCCGAGACGGCACGCTCACCGGGCCGAACGTCGAGCTCCTGCGCTCCGTGACCGCGGCCACCAGCCGGCCGGTGGTCGCCAGCGGCGGCGTGGCCACGCTCGACGACCTCACCGCGATCGCCGTGGTGCCCGGAGTGGAGGGCGCGATCATCGGCAAGGCGCTCTACGCCGGCGCCTTCACGCTGCCCGAGGCCCTGGCCGTTGCCGGGAATATCGGGAATATCGGAAACGGATGTGCGGGTGCGGTGGGTCGATGAGCGTCGCGGTCCGGGTGATTCCCTGCCTCGACGTTGACGCCGGCCGGGTCGTGAAGGGCGTGAACTTCACGGACCTGCGCGACGCCGGCGACCCGGTCGAGATGGCGCGCCTCTACGACGCCGAGGGTGCCGACGAGCTGACGTTCCTCGACATCACCGCGTCCAGCGGCGATCGGGAGACCACCTATGACATCGTGCGGCGGACCGCCGAACAGGTGTTCATCCCGCTGACCGTGGGTGGCGGGGTCCGCTCGGTCGACGACGTGAACCGCCTGCTGCGGGCGGGGGCCGACAAGGTCGGCATCAACACGGCGGCGGTGGCCCGGCCCGAGCTGGTGCGCGAGTGCGCCCACCGGTTCGGTAACCAGTGCATCGTCATCTCGGTGGACGCCCGGCGCCCACCCGGTCCCGACGGTCCGCGCTTCGAGGTCACGACGCACGGCGGCCGCAAGGGCACCGGCATCGACGCGGTGGCCTGGACGGCGCGGGTGGTCGAGCTCGGCGCCGGGGAGATCCTGCTCAACTCGATGGATGCCGACGGCACACGGGACGGCTACGACCTGGAGATGATCTGCGCGGTGCGTGCCGAGGTCGATGTCCCGGTGATCGCCAGCGGCGGGGCCGGCGACCTGGCCCACTTCGCGCCGGCGATCGACGCGGGCGCGGACGCGGTGCTCGCGGCGAGCGTGTTCCACTTCGGGCAGCTGCGCATCGGCGAGGTGAAGACGGCGCTGCGCGGCGCGGGTGTACCCGTGCGCTGACCAGGCGCGTCCGCCGACGGGGCGCCGACGGGGCGCCGACGGCCGAGGCGGCACAGGACGTCGTCGTCGTGGACGCCGGACGGATCGTCCAGCGCGGTCCGCGCCGGGATCTGATCGCGATGCGCGGCGTGTACCAGCGCCTGCACCGATCCTGGGCGGCGGGGGTCGGGACGGGAGCGGCGGGCGGCCCGTCGCCCGGCACCGCTGCGGCGCCGGGCGCGAGCAGAATGGTGGGGTGACCATTCGCCCTTCCGCTCTGGATCCCGCCATCGCCCGTAGGCTGCGCCGCAACGACGCGGGCCTGTTCCCCGCCGTCGCCCAGCAGTACGACACCGGCGAGGTGCTGATGCTCGGGTGGATGGACGACGAGGCGCTGCACCGGACCCTCACCACGGGCCGGGCCACGTACTGGAGCCGCAGCCGCGCGGAGTACTGGGTCAAGGGGGAGACCAGCGGGCACCGGCAATGGGTGCGGTCGGTCGCGCTCGACTGCGACGGGGACACCGTCCTCGTCCGGGTGGACCAGGTGGGCCCGGCCTGCCACACGGGCACGCGGACCTGCTTCGACGGCAATCTTCTGCCCACGGTGACCGTCGAGGCCGCGGATACCGCCCGGCCCCGCGACCTCTCCGGTGCCGCCAGCGTTTCCGGTGCCGCCAGCGTTTCCGGTGCCGCCGGTGACCCCGCTGGCGTGGACAGGGCCGGCGTGAGCAAGGCCGGCGCGGACCGATGACGACCGGGCAGATCATCCCCGGCCGGGAGGAGTTCCGGGCCGCGGCGGCGGCGCATCCGGTCGTCGCCGTCACCCGTCGGCTGCTCGCCGACGGGGAGACACCCGTCGGCGTCTACCGCAAGCTCGCCGGCGGCCCCGGGACGTTCCTGCTGGAATCGGCGGAGCATGGCGGGGTGTGGTCGCGGTATTCGTTCATCGGTGTGCGGGCCGCGGCGACGCTGACCGAGCGCGACGGGCAGGCGGTGTGGGTGGACGGTGCGCCGCCTCCCGGAGTGCCGGTCGACGGTGACCCGCTCGACATCCTGCGTGCGGTGGAGAGCACTCTGCAGGCCTCGAACAGCCCACAGGCCCCTCCGCTCATGGGTGGTCTGGTCGGCTATCTCGGCTACGACATCGTGCGCCGCATCGAGCGGCTCCCCGCGCACGCCGTCGACGACCTCGGCCTTCCCGAGTTGCGCATGCTGCTCACCACCGATCTCGCCGTGCTGGACCATCGGGATGGTTCCTGCCTGCTGGTGGCCAACGTCTTCACCGGCCGCGGGAATGGTGCCGGTGACGCAGGCGCCACCGGCACCACCGGTGGGGACGCGGACGCCGCCGCACAMCCGGCCGGGATCGACCTGGACGCCGCCTACGACGACGCGGTGGCCCGGCTGGAGGCCATGACCAGCGATCTCGCGAAGTGGAACGAGCCGACCGTGGCGACCACGGCGGGCACCGCCGCGGGGGTCGGCGACTTCGTCTCCGCCACGCCTCCCGGTGCCTTCCAGACCGCGGTCGAGCGGGCCATCGAGGAGATCCGCGCCGGYGAGTGCTTCCAGATCGTCGTCTCGCAGCGCTTCGAACGGCGGACGACCGCGGATGCGCTCGACGTCTACCGGGTGCTGCGGACCTCGAATCCGAGTCCCTATATGTACCTGCTGCGTTTCGCCGACCACGACGTCGTCGGATCCTCCCCGGAGGCGCACGTCAAGGTCACCGGCCGCCGGGCGTTGCTGCACCCCATCGCGGGCAGCCGGCCCCGGGGAGGCACTCCCGAACAGGACGCCGAGCTTGCGGCGGAGCTTCTCGCGGATCCGAAGGAACGCTCCGAGCACGTGATGCTGGTCGACCTGGTCCGCAACGACCTCGGGCGGGTCTGCAACCCCGGTTCGGTCCGGGTCGTCGAGTTCGCGGCCATCGAACGGTTCTCGCACATCATGCACATTGTCTCCACGGTGATCGGTGAGGTGGCTCCGGACCGCAGCGCCGTGGACGTGCTGGCCGCGACGTTTCCGGCGGGGACGCTCTCGGGGGCGCCCAAGGTGCGGGCGATGGAGGTCATCGACGAGCTGGAGCCGACCCGGCGGGGCCTGTACGGGGGCGTGGTCGGCTACCTGGACTTCGGCGGTGATCTGGACACCGCGATCGCGATCCGCACCACAGTGATGCGCGACGGTATGGCCTACGTTCAGGCCGGAGCCGGCATCGTCGCGGATTCCGATCCCGACACCGAGGATCTGGAAAGCCRCGCGAAGGCCGCCGCCGTCCTGCGCGCCGTCGAGGTCGCCGAGTCGTTGCGACCGCCGTCATGACGGCCGCAGGGTCCCCCCCCGCGGGGCGCCCATCCTCCCCGCGCGACCGGGCCGGCACCGCGGAGCCRCCTTCGCCGGGCCACCGTCCCGGAGGCGATGTGCACGCGGCCGAGGCGATGCGACGCGGCCACCGGGAACGCACCCTCGCGGTGCTGGGATGTCTGCTCGGTGCCGGCGTCGTGCTCGTGTCGGGCGGTGCGACCTGGGTGTCCGCTCGGGTGAGCGGGCCCCGCGGTGGGGCGGACKGCGGCGCCGTCGCGGCGCCACTCGCCGTGCACTGGACCGGCGGGGCGCTCGCATCGACGGCGACCGCTCTCGCCCTGGTCGGGCTTGCCGCGGCCGTGGCGATCGTGGCCACCCGGCGCATCGGGCGGCTGGTCATCGGTGTGCTCACCGCGGCCGCCGGGGCCGGTATCGCCTACGTGGCCGGACGCATCGGCTGGGATCCACTCCCGACGCTGCGCGAGACCGATCAGGTCCGCCAGCTCGTGCCCGGTGGCCAGGCGCGGATCGATGACGTCAGCCAGACGATCGCTCCCTGGCTGTCGTTTGCGGGCGGGCTGCTGCTCATCCTCGTCGGCGCCCTCGTCGTCCTGCGCGGCCGGTCATGGCCCGCAATGTCCGGCCGCTACCAGGCCCGCGATGCCACTCYGGCCGACGCCTGGGACGCGATCGAGCGGGGCCACGACCCGACCTGATCACCTGGCGTCTCCGCGACGCCCGGCTTGGCGGGCCGGCCAGCCGGAACCGGGAGCRCCACCGGCCAGCGGGTCGGCCAGCGGGTCGGCGGGCGCCAGGTCCGCGGGTGGGAGGTCGGGAAACGGGTCGACCAGCTCCGTGAGAGCCAGCGCCCGGCGGTCCAGGTCGGCTTCGAGCATCATCATGACGGCGTCCATCCGGATCAGGCAGCGGGACAGCTCGTCGAGCTGCTCGGCGAGCTCGGGCTCGAGGCGGGGCCGCCGGTGCGCGCCCGGGGCGTCGCGCGCCGCGGGCACCCGGGCGGCGCCGAGGGGGGACGAGAGGGGGGACGAGAGGGGGCGGCTGTCCATCGGAACTCTCCTCGGTGTCGAACTCATGTTCGAGTATAGGGGGCGCCGACGATCGACGCCAGCCCGCCACGCCGTCCCTGGGGCGCTGCCCGGGTCCGCCCGAGGGTTCGGGTCCGCCCGAGGACATGTGCGGCGTGCCATGCGTGTTTCCGGTCGGCGAAGGCGCGGCGGTCCCGAGTGTGCGCGGCGCGTTGCGGCCGCCGATCCCGAGAACCTGTCGTGCGGCCGCCCGGATCTCGTGATGTCGTCGCCCGACRATCGAGGTGGTAACCCGGTGGTGCCTCTGCACACGGTGGTTCACCGGCCTCGTCGCGTTACTCTGTCAACGGGCTCACGACGCAAGATCGATTGCGGACCGTAGCTGATCGGTGCAGGCGGATCCGAAGTGGCTGACAGTGCAGCGTMCGTGAAGATGGGTGCGTTCGGGCCGCTACCCGATTCCTCACGGGAAAGTCAACTATGTGGAGTCGTGGATCGTAGCCGCATGTGGGGGGGCCGGGCACACCGTGCCTGCCTGGCCTACCATCGGCGGCATGACCGCGACAGTCGCGAGCGCGGGGCGATGAGCGTTCTCACCGAGATCCTCGACGGGGTCGGGATCGATCTTGCCGCCCGCGAGCAACAGACCTCTCTGGCAGATCTCAAGCGGCGGGTGGAACGCGTTCCCGACCCGAAGGACGCGCTTGCCGTCTTCCGGGACTCCCGGGTCTCGGTGATTGCCGAGGTGAAGCGCCGTTCCCCCTCGAAGGGGGAGCTGGCGACCATCACCGACCCCGCTGCCCTCGCCACCGAGTACGAGGCGGCGGGCGCCGCCGCGGTGAGTGTCCTGACCGAGCAACGGCGCTTCAGCGGCTCCCTGGCCGACCTCGACGCCGTGCGTCGCGCGGTGGACGTCCCGCTGCTGCGCAAGGACTTCATCGTGTCGCCCTACCAGGTCTTCGAGGCCCGGGCGCACGGGGCGGACATCGTCCTGCTCATCGTCGCGGCGCTGGACCAGCCGCGGCTCGTCGGCCTGCGCGAGCGGATCGAGTCCCTGGGCATGACGGCGCTGGTCGAGGTGCATGACGAGGCGGAGATGGTGCGGGCGCTGGACGCCGGCGCCCAACTGGTCGGGGTGAACGCCCGCGACCTGCACACGCTGAAGATCGATCGGAGCACCTTCGCCCGGCTCGCGCCGATGGTGCCCCCGGAAGTGCTCGCGGTCGCCGAGTCCGGCATCCGGGGGCCRCACGATCTGCTCGCCTACGCCGCTGCGGGGGCGGACGTGGTACTGGTCGGCGAGGCAGCCGTCACCGGCGATCCTCGTCAGACGGTCGCCGATCTGGTGGCGGCCGGCGCGCATCCGGCGGCCCGGGTCGGGCGCTGAGGCCGCCGGCGCCCGTGCCCCGGTATCCGGGGCTCGGCCCTATACAGTCGCACCGTGACCACCCGAACCGCTGCCGAGTCAGTTCGCCCCGCGGCCGCCGGAACCGGGACGCCGTCGGGCTCCGGTCCGGTCCGTCCGGACACGTCGAGCTGGCAGGYGTTCCCCGACTCTTCGGGGCACTTCGGGCGTTTCGGTGGTCGTTTCGTCCCCGAGGCCCTCATGGCGGCGCTGGACGAGCTCACCGCAGCCTACGCGGCGRCCAGGGTGGATCCCGGCTTCACCGCGGAACTGGACGGGCTGCTGGCGAGCTACGCGGGCCGGCCCACTCCGCTCACCGACGCCCACCGGCTCACCGCGCACGTTGGCGGTGCCCGCATCCTGCTCAAGCGTGAGGATCTTGCGCACACCGGTTCCCACAAGATCAATAATGTCCTCGGGCAGTGCCTGCTGACCCGGCGGATGGGCAAGACCCGGGTTATCGCCGAGACCGGAGCCGGTCAGCACGGTGTTGCCACGGCCACCGCCTGCGCCCTGCTCGGCCTGGACTGCGTCGTCTACATGGGCGAGGAGGACACCMGCCGGCAGGCCCTAAACGTCGCCCGGATGCGCCTGCTCGGCGCCGAGGTCGTTGCGGTCACCTCCGGCAGCCGAACCTTGAAGGACGCCATCAACGAGGCCATGCGCGACTGGGTGGCCACCGTTGACACGACCCATTACTGCATCGGGTCGGTGATGGGCCCGCATCCGTTCCCGATGCTGGTCCGCGACTTCCAGCGGATCATCGGGGTCGAGGCGCGCGCCCAGGTGCTCGATCGTGTCGGCCGACTGCCCGACGCCGTCGTCGCCTGCGTCGGTGGCGGCTCGAACGCGATGGGCATCTTCCACCCGTTCATCCCCGACGTCGAGGTCGCGCTGATCGGCTGCGAGGCCGGGGGGGACGKGGTCGCCACCGGTCGGCACGCCGCGGCGATCGCCGGCGGTTCCGCGGGCGTGCTGCACGGCATGCGGACGTTCCTGCTGCAGGACGAGTTCGGGCAGACCCAGGTCTCCCACTCGATCTCGGCGGGTCTGGACTACCCTGGCATCGGCCCCGAGCATGCCCTGCTGCACGAGACCGGTCGGGCGAGCTATCGGGTCGTGGACGACACCGCCGCGATGGAGGCGCTCGCGCTGGTGGCCCGTACCGAGGGCATCCTGGTCGCGATCGAGAGCGCGCACGCCTTCGCGGGTGCCCTCGACGTCGCCCGGAAGCTCGGTCCGGGCACGACTGTCGTCGTCAACTGCTCCGGTCGGGGGGACAAGGACGTCGACACCGCCGCCCGCTGGTTCGACCTCCTCGACGAGGCCGATGCCGGCGGGGGCCCCGTCGGCGGTCCGGCGCGACCGGTCTGAGGGACCCTGAGGGATCCTGTCTCGGGACCGGCAGCAACCAAGACGGGACGCACGGGACGCGTAGGACGCACAGAACGCGCAGGACAGACAGGCCATAAAGGCCCTCGGGCTCGACGGAACGGACGCACGGTGCAGAGTCGGTTGGACGCAGTGTTCGCGGCGGCCCGCGAGGAGGGGCGGTCGGTGCTGGTCGGCTATCTGCCCGCGGGATTCCCGACGGTGGACGGGGCGATCGAGGCCATGCGGGCCATGGTGGCGGCGGGAGTCGACGTTGTTGAGGTCGGCCTGCCCTACTCCGACCCCACCATGGATGGTCCGGTGATCCAGGACGCGGCGGATGCGGCCCTGCGCGGCGGGGTCACGACGCGGGACGTGATCCGCACCGTCGAGGCCGTCGCCGCGACGGGGGCCCCGGCCCTGGTCATGTCCTACTGGAACCCGATCGACCGCTACGGCGCGGCCTCGTTTGCGGCCGATCTGGCCGCCGCCGGGGGCGCCGGAGCAATCACTCCGGACCTGCCGCCCGAGGAGGCCGGGCCCTGGCTCGACGCGTGCGCCGCGCACGGCCTGGCCCCGGTGTTCCTCGTCGCTCCCAGCTCCTCGGACACCCGTCTCCGGCTGGTCGCCGGCGTCGCGCGCGGCTTCGTCTATGCCGCCTCGCTGATGGGTGTCACCGGGACCCGGGCGGCGGTCGGCGAGCGGGCGGCCGATCTGGTCGCCCGGGTGCGGGCCGCCACCGAGCTCCCGGTGGCGGTGGGGCTCGGAGTGAGCACCGCGGCGCAGGCCGCCGAGGTCGCGGGCTTCGCCGACGGTGTGATCGTCGGCTCCGCGCTGGTGAAGGTCCTGCTTGAGGCGGAACGTTCCGGAGCCGGCGCCTCAGCGGGCCTCGCCGGAATCCGTCGGCTCGCCGCGGAACTCGCCGGAGGGGTGYGCGCTCCCGTTCCGGCGTGAACTCCCGGCCGCCCCGACCCGGCCGTCACATCTGTCGCCCACATCGAGTATTGCCCACATCGAGTATTGCCCACATCGAGCGCCGCATATATCACCCCGCCGCGCACCGAGCGAGACACGTGACTGTGCGACACGTGACTGTGCGACACGTGGCCGGGGCACCCCGCGCGTGATGGACGGGTCCACGGGATAGCCTGGCGACCGTGGTTCTCGCCGCTATTCCTAGCCCATCGCGTGGCGTGGTGCATCTCGGGCCGGTGCCGCTGCGTGCCTACGCCCTGATGATCATTATTGGCGTCTTCGTCGCCGTATTCGTGAYGGGAAGAAGGCTGCGCGCTCGCGGCATGGATCCCATGGTGGCCAGCGAGGTCGCCTACTGGGCCGTCCCGTTCGGCATCGTCGGCGCCCGCGTCTACCACGTGGTCAGCACTCCGGCCGCCTATTTCGGCCGGGACGGCAACGTGCTGGACGTCATCAAGATCTGGAACGGCGGGCTGGGTATCTGGGGCGCCATCGCGGGCGGGGCCTTCGGCGCGTGGCTGGCGACCCGGCGCTACGGCATCAGCCTCGCCCTGTTCGGCGACGCCGCGGCGCCGGGCATCATCCTGGCCCAGGCGATCGGACGCTGGGGCAACTGGTTCAACCAGGAGCTGTACGGCAAGGCGAGCACCCTGCCCTGGGCGGTGCGCATCGACGAGAAGCACCAGATCATCCCCGGCGTGTCCACCTATCAGCCGACCTTCCTCTACGAGTGCCTGTGGAACCTGGTGGTGGCCGGGATCCTGTTGGTCGTCGATCGGCGGCACCGGCTCGGCCGCGGCAAGCTGTTCTGCCTCTACGTCGCGCTCTACACGTTCGGCCGGTTGTGGATCGAGATGCTGCGCATCGACACGGCGAACCAGATCCTCGGGCTGCGGGTCAACATCTGGACCTCGATCGTCGTCTGTCTGGGGGCGTTGCTGGCGCTGGCGGTCACCCGCAGTCCCGTGGATCCGAATCTGTCCAGGGAGGAGCAGGAGGCCCTCGGAATCGCCCGTTCCCGGCCCGCGGCGCGGTCCACGGTGACGACCGCCGGTACCGCCGACCAGCGGGCGGCCGCTCCCGATTCGGCCGGTCCCGATTCGGCCGCTCTCGATTCGGTCGGTCCCGATTCGGTCGATCCTGATCTGGGCGGTCCCGATCCGGCCGATCCTGGTTCCGCCGGGTCGGTGCCCGCCGCCGCGGTGCCCGATGCCTCCGGGTCGACCGCCACCACTGCCACTACCGCCACCACCGCCACCACCGCCACTACCGCCACCACTGCCACCACTGCCACCACTGCCACCACCGGCGTACCGGCTGGTTCGCAGCAGAGCCGCGGCCTGGCGACGAGATTGCCGGCGAGCGGTGGGCACACGTCGGCCGTTCCGCCGGAGGAGCCGCAGCTGCCCTGATGAGACGCCGGAGACGCCGGAGACGCCGTCTCCGGCGGGGCCCCGGGCGTCGGCTGGACCGTCGACCTTCCCCTACTTGTAGTGACCGAGGCCGGGCGGGGAGGTATGACGTCATCTGGCGGTGATCTCCTGGACATATTTGATCGCGGCGCATGAGCGGGCCGCGTGGCACACTCGGTAGAGACACGGGGCGCCGGGCCAGCGTCGCCGTGCCGTCACACCACTCGGACAGCGTTGTCCGCACCCCCTTCARCCCCTGAAGATGGACAGGACTTCGCCGGATGCCGAGTGCGCAAGGTCTTTACGACCCCACCTTCGAACACGATGCCTGTGGCGTCGGCTTCGTCGTCGATGTACACGGCAGGCGCAGTCACGAGCTGGTCGAGCAGGGCCTGACCGTGCTGCGTAACCTCGACCACCGGGGTGCCTCGGGCAGCGACCCGGACACCGGCGACGGAGCCGGCATCCTGGTGCAGGTCCCCGACCTGTTCCTGCGTGACGTCGTCGACTTCACGCTGCCCGCCCCGGGGCGTTACGCCGTCGGGATCGCCTTCCTGCCGCAGGTCTCGGGGGAGCGGGACGAAGCCGTGCGCACCATCAGCCGCATCGTCCGCCAGGAGGGGCTGCGGGTCCTCGGCTGGCGTGAGGTGCCGGTCGTCAGCCACATCGTCGGGCACGCGGCCCACGAGGTTGAGCCGCGGATGCGGCAGCTGTTCCTCGCATTGCCCGGCAGTCTGCCCGCCGCCGGTCCGGTTGAGGGCGGCGCGGGGAACGGGTTCGACCAGGCCGACCTCGAACGTCGGGCGTTCTGCGCCCGCAAGCGGATCCGCCGGGAGACCGGCGTCTACCTGGCGTCGCTGTCGTCGCGGACCCTGGTCTACAAGGGGATGCTCACCACCCACCAGCTCTCGGCCTACTTTCCCGACCTCGACGACCCCCGGTTCACCAGTGCCATCGCGCTGGTGCACAGCCGGTTCTCCACGAACACCTTCCCGAGCTGGCCGCTGGCGCACCCGTACCGGTTCGTCGCCCACAACGGGGAGATCAACACTGTCCGCGGGAACCGGAACTGGATGCGGGCCCGCGAGGCGCTGCTCGCCAGCGACCTGATCCCCGGTGACCTCTCCCGGCTGTTCCCCGTCTGCGCGGACGGGGCGAGCGACTCGGCGAGCTTCGACGAGGTCCTGGAACTGCTGTACCTGGGCGGTCGCAGCCTGCCGCACGCGGTGCTGATGATGATCCCCGAGGCGTGGGAGAACCACACCGAGATGGACCCGGCGCTGCGCGCCTTCTACCAGTTCCACTCCACGCTGATGGAGCCGTGGGACGGCCCGGCCTCCATCGCGTTCACCGACGGGACGGTCATCGGGGCGGTGCTCGACCGTAACGGGCTGCGGCCCTCGCGGTACTGGGTCACCGACGACGGCCTGGTCGTGATGGCCTCCGAGGTGGGCGTGCTCGACATCCCGCCGCACAAGGTGGTGCAGAAAGGCCGGCTCCAGCCGGGGCGGATGTTCCTGGTGGATACCGCCGAGGGGCGCATCGTCAGCGACGAGGAGATCAAGTCCGAGCTCGCGAACGCGGCGCCGTACGCGGAGTGGTTGCACGCCGGTCTGATCGAGCTGGACGACCTGCCCGAGCGGGAGCAGCTCCTCTACGGGCACTCCTCGGTGCTGCGTCGCCAGCAGGTGTTCGGCTACACGCTGGAGGAGCTGCGCGTGCTCGTCGCGCCGATGGCGCGCACGGGCGCGGAGCCGATCGGCTCGATGGGCACCGACACGCCGGTGGCGGTGCTCTCCAGCCGTCCCCGGCTGCTGTTCGACTACTTCACCCAGTTGTTCGCGCAGGTCACCAACCCGCCGCTGGACGCGATCCGCGAGGAGTTGGTGACGAGCCTGGGCCGGGTGCTCGGCCCGGAGGGCAACCTGCTCGCGCCATCCCCGGCGTCCTGCCGGATGGTGCACCTGCCCTATCCGGTGATCAGCAGCAGCCAGCTTTCGAAGATCATCGGCATCAACGACGACGGTGACATGCCCGGCTTCGCCTCGGTGACGGTCCGTGGCCTGTATGACGTCGACGGGGGCGGCGCGGCGCTCGCCGCCCGGCTGGCGGAAATCTGCGCCGGGGTCAGCGAGGCCATCGCCGACGGTGCCCGCATCGTCGTGCTCTCCGACCGGGACTCCGACACGCGCAAGGCCCCGATCCCGTCGCTGCTGCTGACCGCCGCCGTGCACCACCACCTGATCCGGGAGCGGACCAGGACGAAGGTCGGCCTCATCGTCGAGTGCGGCGACGCCCGTGAGGTGCACCACATCGCGCTGCTCACCGGCTACGGCGCCGCGGCGGTCAACCCGTACCTGGCATTCGAGTCGATCGACAGCCTCATCGCCGAGGGCGAGATCGTCGGGGTGTCCCGGGAGCAGGCCGAGAAGAACATGATCAAGGCGCTCGRCAAGGGCGTGCTGAAGGTGATGTCCAAGATGGGCATCTCGACGGTGGCGAGCTACACCGGTGCCCAGGTCTTCGAGGCGATCGGGCTGTCCCAGGAACTGATCGACGCCTATTTCGCGGGTACCCCGTCGCGCCTCGACGGCATCGGACTCGACRTCATCGCGGCGGAGGTGGCAGCGCGGCACCGGCGGGCCTACCCGCCGATCGCCTCCGAGCACGCGCACCGCACGCTGGAGGTCGGCGGCGAGTACCAGTGGCGCCGCGAGGGTGAGCTGCACCTGTTCAACCCGGAGACCGTCTTCCTGCTCCAGCACGCCACCCGCACCCGGCAGTACGAGACCTTCCAGAAGTACACCGCCCGGGTCGACGGTCTGTCCCGGGAGAACGCGACGCTGCGGGGTCTGTTCGAGCTGCGTACCGGGGTGCGCACGCCGGTGCCGATCGAGGAGGTCGAGCCGGCCTCGGAGATCGTCAAGCGGTTCGCGACCGGTGCCATGTCCTACGGCTCGATCAGCGCCGAGGCGCACGAGACGCTGGCTATCGCCATGAACCGGCTCGGCGGGAAGTCGAACACCGGCGAGGGCGGCGAGGACGCGGAGCGGTTCACGCCGGACGCGAACGGGGACCTGCGCCGCTCCGCGGTCAAGCAGGTCGCCAGCGGCCGGTTCGGGGTGACCAGCGAGTACCTCGCCAACGCCGACGACATCCAGATCAAGATGGCCCAGGGGGCGAAGCCCGGGGAGGGGGGGCAGCTTCCTGGCCACAAGGTCTACCCGTGGATCGCGAAGACGCGGCACTCGACGCCCGGTGTCGGGCTCATCTCCCCGCCGCCGCACCATGACATCTACTCGATCGAGGACCTCGCCCAGCTCATCCACGACCTGAAGAACGCCAATCCCAAGGCCCGGGTGCACGTCAAGCTGGTCGCCGAGGTCGGCGTCGGCACGGTCGCCGCCGGGGTCTCCAAGGCGCACGCCGATGTGGTGCTGATCTCCGGGCACGACGGCGGGACGGGCGCCTCGCCGCTGACCTCGCTGAAGCACGCGGGTGCCCCCTGGGAGCTGGGGCTGGCCGAGACCCAGCAGACGCTGCTGCTCAACGGCCTGCGCGACCRCATCGTCGTGCAGGTCGACGGGCAGCTGAAGACCGGCCGCGACGTCATCGTCGGGGCGCTGCTGGGGGCCGAGGAGTTCGGTTTCGCCACCGCCCCGCTGGTGGTTGCCGGCTGCGTGATGATGCGCGTCTGCCATCTCGACACCTGTCCGGTCGGTGTGGCGACCCAGAACCCGGAACTGCGCAGGCGGTTCACCGGCAGGCCCGAGTTCGTCGAGGCCTTCTTCACCTTCATCGCCGAGGAGGTGCGCACCTACCTCGCCGCGCTGGGCTTCCGCAGCCTGCAGGAGGCGGTCGGCCGGGTCGACCTGCTCGACGCCCGCGCCGCCGTCGACCACTGGAAGGCCTCCGGCCTCGACATCACCCCGTTGCTGCACACCCCGGAGCGGCCCTTCGGCGGCTCGCTGAACTGCACGTCCAGCCAGGACCACGGGTTGGACAAGGCGCTGGACAACTCGCTGATCCAGCTGTGCGAGGGAGCGCTCGACGACGGCCGGCCGGTCTGGCTGGAGATGCCGATCCGCAACGTCAACCGGACCGTGGGCACCATRCTCGGCTACGAGGTGACGAAGCGCTTCGGCGCGGCGGGGCTGCCCGACGACACGATCCAGCTGCGGTTCACCGGCTCCGCGGGGCAGAGCTTCGGCGCCTTCGCGCCCCGCGGCATGACACTGACCCTCGAGGGCGACGCGAATGACTACGCCGGCAAGGGCCTGTCCGGCGGCAAGATCTTCGTCTTCCCGCCGAAGGAGTCCCCGCTGCGGGCCGAGGAGAACATCGTCGCCGGTAACGTCCTGCTCTACGGGGCGACGGGCGGCGAGGCGTTCTTCCGCGGAATCGTCGGCGAGCGGTTCTGCGTGCGCAACTCCGGGGCGACCGCGGTGGTCGAGGGGGTCGGCGACCACGGCTGCGAGTACATGACCGGCGGCACCGTGCTGGTGCTCGGGGCCATCGGGCGCAACTTCGCCGCGGGCATGAGCGGCGGCGTGGCCTACCTGTACGACCCGGTCGAGGCGCGGATCAACACCGAGATGGTGGACGTCGAGGCGCTGGACGACGCCGACGAGACGATCGTGCGGGACCTGCTCGTCCGGCACCGCCGGGAGACCGGTTCGACGGTGGCCGCCCGGCTTTACACCGACTGGGACACCGTGCGCGGGTCGTTCCGTAAGGTGATGCCACGGGACTACAAGCGGGTGCTGACCGCCATCCGGCAGGCGCAGGAGCAGGGGCTCGTCGCCGACGAGGTCATCATGGCGGCGGCTCGTGGCTGACCGGGCCGCCAAGCACGACCCGACCATCATCGCGATCGCACGGACCCGACAGGAGCGGCATGGCTGACCCGACCGGCTTCCTCAAGCACCGCAGGGAGCTGCCGAAGCGCCGTCCCGTGGACGTCAGGATCACCGACTGGCGCGAGGTGTACGAGTCGTTCCCCGAGGAGCATCTGCGCACGCAGGCCAGCCGGTGCATGGACTGCGGCATCCCGTTCTGTCACGAGGGCTGTCCGCTCGGGAACATCATTCCGGAATGGAACGACCTGACCCGGCGCGGCGACTGGGTGGACGCCATCGAGCGGCTGCATGCGACGAACAACTTCCCCGAGTTCACCGGGCGGCTGTGCCCGGCGCCGTGCGAGGCGGYCTGCGTGCTCGGCATCGGCGACGATCCGGTGACCATCAAGCAGATCGAGGTCAGCATCATCGACCGCGCCTGGGCCGACGGCACCGTGGTCCCGGTTCCGCCGTCGCTGCGTACCGGCAAGCGGGTGGCGGTCGTGGGCTCCGGCCCGGCCGGTCTCGCCGCCGCCCAGCAGCTCACCCGGGCCGGCCACGAGGTCGTGGTCTACGAACGGGCCGACCGGATCGGCGGCCTGCTCCGCTACGGCATCCCCGAGTTCAAGATGGAGAAGCGGGTCTTGGACCGCCGGCTCGCGCAGATGGCGGCCGAGGGCACGTCGTTCGTCACGTCCTGCAACGTCGGCCTCGACATCTCCGCGGACGAGCTGCGTTCCTCCCACGACGCGGTGGTCCTCGCCGGCGGATCGACGGTCGGCCGGGACCTGCCCGTTCCCGGCCGCCAGCTGGGTGGCGTCCAGCTGGCGATGGAGTTCCTGGTGCCCGCGAACCGGGTCGCGCAGGGGGACCTGCCCGAGTCGCCCATCTCCGCCAAGGGCAAGAACGTGGTCATCATCGGCGGCGGTGACACGGGCGCGGACTGCCTGGGCACCTCCCACCGCCAGGGCGCGCTCTCCGTGCACCAGCTCGAGATCATGCCCCGGCCGCCGGAGCTGCGGGCCCCGGCCAACCCGTGGCCGTCGTACCCGATCATCTACCGGGTCTCCAGCGCGCACGAGGAGGGCGGCGAGCGGGTCTTCGCCGTCTCCACCGAGCGCTTCCTCGGTGACGAGGACGGCAACGTGCGGGCGCTGCGCATGCACGAGGTGCGCCTCGTCGGCGGGAAGTTCGAGAAGGTCGAGGGTACCGACACCGAGCTGCCCTGCCAGCTGGTGCTGCTCGCCATGGGGTTCACCGGTCCGGAACGGTCCGGCCTGCTGACCGATCTCGGGGTGGAGCTGGACGCGCGCGGCAACGTGGCGCGCGACGCCGGGTGGGCCTCCTCGGTCCCCGGCGTGTTCGTCGCCGGGGACATGGGACGCGGGCAGTCGCTGATCGTCTGGGCGATCGCCGAGGGACGTGCCGCGGCCGCCGCCACTGACCGCTGGCTGATGGGCAGGACGGACCTGCCCGAGCCCATCACGCCGACGCGTCGCTGACCGGGAGCCGGCCAGCCCCGGCGTGCGGCCGGAACATCGGAGCACTTTTCGGCCGAAGATTCATGTGATCTGCCTTGCTCCATGCCGGATCCGCGGCGATTGACCGGACTCGCCGACCCGCCTGGTGACCTGCGGCGGTACCGTTCAGTGCCATGAGGCTCGTGCTGCTCGGTCCACCTGGCTCCGGCAAGGGAACCCAGGGCGCTCGCATCAGCGCCCGGCACGGCATCCCCTCGATCTCGACCGGCCGGCTGTTCGACCGGCAGATTGCCGCGGGTACGCCGCTGGGCCGTCGCGCGGAGCGCTACGTCCGCGCGGGCGAGYTGGTCCCCGACGAGATCGTGCTCGACATCGTCGCCGACCGGCTCGAGAGCGGCGTCGACTGTGCGGTGGGGTTCCTGTTCGACGGGTTCCCCCGGACCTACCCCCAGGCCGAGGCGTTGGACCGGATGCTCGTGGCGACCCGCGGCCCGCTCGACGCGGTCGTCGACCTCGACGTCGACGTCGACGAGGTGCTCGACCGCATCCGGCGCCGGTCCCGCACCGAGGACCGGGTTGACGACGCGGAGGACACCGCCCGTCGCCGGTTGAAGGTCTTCGAGCAGGAGACCGCACCACTGCGCCGCTACTACCAGCRGGGTGGCCTACTGCGCACGGTGGACGGTTCCGGCAGCCCGGACGAGGTTGCGGCCCGCATCGAGGAGATGCTGGCGGACGTCGCCCATCCGGGTCTGCGGGCCCATCCGGGTCTGCCTGTCTGTCGGTAGGCCATGGGTCGCCGAGGAGGGGAGCGGGGGCGCCTCGCGCACGTCGCCCTCGTCGCCCTCGTCGTGCTCTGCTGGCTGCCGCTGGTCGTCGTCATCACCGCGTGGCGGACCGTGCTGAACCCGGCCTTCTATTCGCAGTCGCTGAACCGGGCCGACGCCTTCGACCGCGTCTACACCCAGGTACTGCCCGATCCCGCGGTCGACACGTTGCTGGCCGGCCTCCCGATCGACAGCTCCCTCGTCACCGCGAACCTGCGCACGGTGCTGCCCCCGTCGACGATCCAGGCGATGACCGACGAGCAGATCAACCGGATCGTCGCCTACCTGCGGGCCGACACGGACGACGTCGAACTCGCCGTCGATCTCCGGCCGATCTTCGACAACATCTCGGGCCTGGCCAACCGGTACGTCGCCGGTGAACTGGGCGCCGGCACCAGCTACCAGGTCACCACCGTGCAGGAGTTCACCCACGGTGTCGTCACCGCGCTCGACGACATCGCCGCCGGGCGCCCGCCGAAGTCCCTGCCCACGATCGAGCTCTCCCCGCAGGACACCGACCGCGTCCTGCCCGTGGTGCTGGACCGGGTGGACGCCGACACCCGGGCGCGCATCGAGGCTCCGCTGCGCGCCCTGCTGAGGTCGGGCAACATCGCCGGAGCGCTGGCGCTGGTCGGTCCGGAGGTCTTCCGGGGCGACGAGACGGCCATCGGCCGGCTCCAGGTGTATCTCCACGGATCCACCCTCGATCTCGGGGTCCGTCTGTCGGATCTGCGTGACCGGCCGATGATCGTCGCGATCGACCGGCTGCACGACGTCGCCGCGACCCTGGTGTGGGTCTCCCTCCTGCTCGCCCTGATCATGACGGCGGCCATGGTCAGCATCGTCGTGCTGGCCGGGCGGCGGGGGGTGTCCCGGGTCCGGGCCGCGACCGGTGCGGTGGTCCTCGCCGGCGTTGGTGCGGGGCTGCTCGGCGTCGTCCTGCGCATCGCGCTGCCGAATCCGCTGACCTCGCTGGACAGGTCGTCGTCGCCCCTGCCGCCGGGAGCCGGCGCAGTGCTGGTCGACTTCTCCTCGCGCGCCTACGGCACGCTCGAGAGCGACTTCCTGCGGATCGTGGCCTGGACGCTGGTGGCCGGCCTGGTCGGCTACGGATTGTCGCGGCTCGTCGCGGTGTCCGCCCGGTGGAACCGGACCGGCCGGCGGCGCCGGGTCGCCACGGCGTTCGCCCTCGCGGCGCCCCTGATGATCATCGTGACCTGGACGGCCTTCCCGGGCGCCGCCGCCGAGGCCCGCAAGCTCTGCAACAGCCAGCAGGCGCTGTGCGACCGGCGCTATGACCAGGTGAGCTACCTGGCCACCCACAACGCGATGGCCACCAGCGAGGACCGGTTTCTCGGGCCTGCCCAGGACCCGGCGATCACGCACCAGCTCGACCTGGGGGTGCGCGCCCTGCTGCTCGACGTGCACCACTGGACATCGCCGACCCAGGTCGACGCCTATCTGCAGACCCTGCCGCCCGCGACCCGCGACGCGCTCGCCCCGCTGACGCGAGGCGCCCGGTCGGAACGCCCCGGCACCTGGCTGTGCCATGACCTGTGCCAGCTCGGCTCCCTCGACTTCGTGGCGGAGCTGACTCGGGTCCGGGACTGGATGAACCGTAATCCCACCGAGGTCGTGACGCTGATCATCCAGGATAATGAGGTGCCGGCGAGCGAGATCGCCGGCGGCGTGGCGGCCGCGGGCCTCGCGGGGATGGTGACGACGCCGCCGGAGGATCCGCATGGCCGATGGCCGACCCTGCGCGAGATGGTCGCCTCGGGCCGACGCCTGGTGGTCTTCACCGAGCGGCAGGACCTGCCGGGCACGTTCCTGCGCAGCTTCTACCGRTATGCCGAGGACACTCCGTTCGATGCGAAGAAACCCGAGGATCTGCGAACCTGCGCCCGCAACCGGGGCGTGGACGGTGCCTCGCTGCTCCTGATGAACCACTGGCTCACCGCCGCCGCGCCCAGCCGCCGTGCCGCCCTCGGCGCGAACGCCGCCGAGACCGTGTTTACCCGGGCACAGCGTTGTCGCCAGGAGCGCGGGCGGATCCCGACGTTCGTCGCGGTCGACTTCGCCACGATCGGTGACGCGCAGGCGGCGGTGGACCGGCTCAACCGCGTTCGCGGCGGTGCCGGTTCCTGACCCTCGGCCAGCCGGTGGGAGCATGTCCGGGCGGTCATGCGTTGACCTGCGAGGAACCATCTAGTGATACGTCACCGTGCGAGGGAGCCCAGGTGCCGATCTGGAACCAGCTGCGTCAGTCCGCCCAGACGATGCAGGGCCAGCTGAACGCCAAGAAAAACGACCTGAAGAGCGGTGCCTTCCGCGATGCCAGCATGGCGATGTGCGCATTGGTCGCCGYGGCGGACGGGACCATCGACCCGGCCGAGCGGCAGCGGGTCGCCGCACTGATCATCTCCAACGACGTGCTCAACAACTTTCCCGCGGATGATCTCCAGCGTCGCTTCAACGACTATGTCGGCAAGCTGCAGGCCGATTTCGAGTTCGGCAAGGTCTCCATCCTCCAGGAGATCGGGAAGACGAAGAAGAAGCCGGCGGAGGCCAGGGCGGTCRTCCAGATCGGGATCGTCATCGGCGGGGCCGATGGCAACTTCGACAAGACGGAGCAGGCCGTCGTGCGGGAGGCGTGCTTCGCGGTCGGCATCAACCCGGAGGAGTTCGACCTCTGAGCCGGACCGGCCGCACTGCGCCGAACCCGTCACCCCGTCACCCCGTCACCCTTCCTTCCATCGGCATAGAGGACACGTGGGACCAGCCGATGCCCTGCTCGCGGGCGGGGCGGGTCTGCTCGCGGGCGCGGTGAACACGATCGCGGGCGGCGGGACCCTGATCGCCTTCCCGGCGCTGCTCGCCACCGGTCTGCCGGCGCTGACCGCCAACATCACCTCATCGGTGGGGCTGGTCACCGGGTACGCCGGTGGGGCGCTGGGCTACCGCCGCGAGCTTGCCGGGCAGGCCGTCCGGCTGCGTGCCCTGGGACCGCCGGCTCTGCTCGGCGGTCTGGCCGGCGCCGTTGTGCTGCTGGCCACGCCCTCCGACAGCTTCCGGGCGCTGGTTCCGTACCTGGTGCTGGTCTCCTGTCTGCTTCTGGCGGCTCAGTCCCGGCTCGCGGCCGTGGTGGCACGCCGGAGAGCCAGCACGGCGGCGGGTGGCGGGCCGCCGGAGTCGGCGCCATCCGGGCCATCCGGTTCGCCCGCGGCCGCATTGCTGTCGCCCGCCTCCGGTTCGCTCGCCTCCGACCGGGTGACCTGGCCGACTCGGCTCGGGATCTTCGTCGCGGGAGCCTACGGATCGTATTTCGGCGCGGGGCTCGGGGTGCTGCTCCTTGGGGTGCTGGGCATTCTGCTCACCGACGACCTGCAGCGCACCAACGCGCTGAAGACGCTGCTCGCGTTCGGGGCCAACGCGGTGGGAGTGGCGGTCTTCCTGGTCACCGCGAAGGCCTCGTGGGGGTTCGCCGGCATCCTCGTGGTCGCATCCCTGCTCGGTGGGACGATCGGTGCCCGGGTGGCCCGCCGGCTACGACCGAACGTTCTACGTGGCGTGGTCATCACGCTCGGTGCGACCGTGGCGATCGCGTTGCTGATCCGTGGCTGACCAGCCGGCCGTCCGTCGAACCGGCCGTCCGTGGACTATCTTACGTTATCGGACGGTGCACGCCGTCGTTATCGTACATTCGCGCAAGCAACTCGGCCAGGTAGCGGCTACGCTTCCGAAGCCAGCTTGAGGAAATGGTTCCGGTGACAGCCGGCTGGGTTACCGCTGGGCCCTACGTTCGTCGTCCTCCTGTGAGGAGTTATCCACAGGTGGCCTGTGGCGCTGGATTACCGGGGCTACCTGATGGATTCTCGGTCCATGACGTTTTCCGCTTCGGCCTCGTCCCCGCCGACCCGTCCCGTGCGCTATCCCGGTTTCGACCCCGCGGTCCGCATCGCCGGTCGCCAGGGGGGTGCGATCACCTACCGGCAGGCGATGGCCGCTGGGTTGACCCGCGGCCAGCTGCGCCAGCTCGTCCACTCTGGCCAGTGGAGCCATCCGGTGCGCGGTGTCTTCGTCGTACCTCTCGGCCCGACGGAGCTCCCCGGCTCCGTCAACGACGTCCCGCGGCCGGGGGACCGGCGGCGCGCCGAGCATTCTGAAATCCGGGAGAAGGAATCCGCCGGACTTGTCCGTAACGACGTCGCGCGCCGACGAAGAAAGCGCCATGGTGCCATCACCGCGGGCCCCGGACACGCGGCGTCGGTCGTCGGCGGTGAAAATACAACGCCGATTCTCCCGGTCTTCTTCTCGCCATTTTCTGCACGGGTAAGGGCCGCGCTCATCGGGCGTCCCCGAGCCGTCGTCTGCGGGATCACCGCCGCCCGGCTCCACGGTTTTCCGCTCGAGGTTCCGGAAAGCTCCGCCGAACCCGTGCACCTTCTTCTTCCGGCTCGGCAGACCCGGGCCCAGCCGCGCGGGATCCGGCTGCACTTCAGCGATCTCGACGTCGACCAGCGCGTCGAGTTGGGTGGGATCCCACTCACCTCGCCGGAGCGGACGCTGGCGGATCTCGTGCTGGCCGCCCAGTCGCGTGAGGTGGCGGTCGCCCACCTGGACGCAGCCCTGCACCGCGGCCTGGTGCCGAGCCTGGCGGGGGCACGGGCGGCCGCCGAGGGGCGGCGCGGTTTCCGGCAGACGACCGACTGGTGGTCGCTGGCCGACGGCCGGGCCGAGACCCCCCTGGAGACCCGGCTGCGGCTGCTGCTGGCCGACAACGGGCTCGCGCCCGTGGAATTGCAGTGGCCGGTCATGGACGGGACCGGTCAGATCATCACCCGGCTGGATCTCGCCTGGCCGGCGCAGCGACTCGACGTGGAGGCGGACACCTTCTCGGCCACCAGCCCGCCGGCGATGATCTACCAGGACCGTCATCGCGGCAACATCCTCGCCGCGTTGCGCTGGACGGTGCTGCGCTTCAGCGTGGCCGACGTGACCTGGCATCCGGAGCGGGTCGTCTCGGCGGTGACCCGGGTCCTGGCGGCGCGGGCGGCCGAGCGGGCCGAGGCGTCCAGAGCGGTCGCTGAGGCGTCCGCCGCCGGCACAGCCGCGGTGGCTGAGCGGCTGTGGGCATCGTGAGCAGGGACACGATCCGGCGAAACGCGCGCAAGGCGTTGTGACGGGAAGTACATTCCAGGCCGCCTGGGTCCCCCGGGCCTACGATCCGGAACATGAGCGTTCCATCGGCCGGGTTGTCGCTGGCCGCAGACTTTCCGGAGGCGACGCGCGCCGATTGGCAGACGCTCGTCCTGCAGGTGCTGYGCAAGTCCGGCGTGGCGACCGAGGCGACTACTCCCGGCGAGGTCGAGGAGCTGTTGGCCACGCGGACCTACGACGGTCTGYGGATCCGTCCGCTCTACACCGCCGAGAACACCCCCGCCGGCGGGGTGGGCCTGCCGGGGTTCGCCCCGTTCGTGCGGGGTGGGCGGGCGCAGGGCGCGGGCACCGGCGGGTGGGATGTCCGCGCGCTGCATGACAACCCCGATGCCACGCTCGCCGCCGAAGCGGTCCTCGCCGATCTGGAGAACGGCGCCACCTCGCTCTGGCTGCGGCTGGGGCCCGCCGGTCTGCCGATCGGCGGGCTCGGCGCGGTGCTGCGCGAGGTCTACCTCGACCTCGCGCCGATCGTGCTGGACGCGGGGGAGCTCACCGCCGCGGCCGCCGAGGAGTTCTTCGGCCTCGTCGCCGCCCGCGGCCTGCCCGGTTCGCAGCTCACGGGCAGCCTCGGCGCCGACCCGATCGGTCTGGCCGCGCGGACCGGCCTGCCGGCCGGCGGCCCGGTGGGCCTCGCCGAGGCGGTGTCGCTCGCCGGCCGGTGCGTGCGGGAGTTCCCCGGGATCCGCGCCCTCGTCGTCGACGCCCAGCCGTACCACCGCGCGGGTGGCAGTGACGCCGAGGAGCTTGGGGCGTCACTGGCCACCGGCGTCACCTACCTGCGGGAGCTCACCGAGGCCGGCCTGAGCCTTGCCGAGGCGCTCGCCCAGATCGAGTTTCGCTACGCGGTCACCGCCGATCAGTTCTCCTCGATCGCGAAGCTGCGGGCCGCCCGCCGGATGTGGTCACGGGTCGCCGAGATGTGCGGCGCTGAGCCGGCCGACCGGGCCCAGCGTCAGCACGCGGTCACCTCGGCGGCGATGATGACCCGCCGGGATCCCTGGGTGAACATGCTGCGCACGACGCTGGCCTGCTTCGGCGCCGGTGTCGGCGGCGCCGACGCGGTCACTGTCCTGCCGTTCGACACGCGCCTCGGCCGGTCCGACGACTTCTCCCGCCGGATCGCCCGCAACACCCAGGCCCTCCTGCAGGAGGAGTCGAGCCTGATCCGGGTGACCGACCCGGCCGGTGGCTCCTGGTACGTCGAGTCGCTCACCGCCGGGCTCGCCGAGGCGGCCTGGGCCTGGTTCACCGAGATCGAGCGGGCCGGCGGGATCGTCGCCGGCCTGCGGTCCGGGCTCGTCGCCGAGCGGATCGCGGCCACCTGGGCGACGCGCTCCGACGCGATCGCCCACCGGCGGGACCCGATCACCGGGGTGAGCGAGTTCCCGAACCTGGGCGAGAAGCTCCCCGAGCGGCCCGCCGTGCCCGCCGCGAGCCCCGTGCCCGCCGCGAGCCCCGTGCCCGCCGCGAGCCCCGTGCCCGCCGCGAGCCCCGCCGGCGCCGGCGGGGAGGCCGCCACGGCGGTGGGCGCCGGGCTGCCGGAGGTCACCTACGACCTCACCTTCGAGGAGCTGCGCGCCCGTTCCGACGCGCACTTGGCGGCGACGGGCGGCCGGCCTGTGGTCTTCCTGGCCACCCTGGGCAGCGCGGCGGCCTCGACCGCGCGCGCCACCTTCGCCGCCAACCTGTTCCAGGCGGGCGGGTTCGAGACTCCGACGTCCGGCCCGGGCACGGACCCGGCGTCGATCGCGGCGGCGTTCAGCGCCTCCGGGGCCACCGTGGCCTGTCTGTGCTCGGCCGACAAGGTATACGCCGAGCACGCCGGGCCGGTCGCCGAGGCGCTGCGGGCCGCCGGGGCGAGCCGGGTGTGGCTCGCGGGCCAGGCCGGTGCGCGCGCGCGGACCGACGCCGCCGCGGGCATCGGCGGGTACGTGTTCACTGGATGCGACGCCGTCGCCGTGCTGCGGGCGGCGCTCGCCGAGGTTGGGGTGGCCTGATGTCCACGGACAGCTCGCAACGTGCCACGATGATCCCGGACTTCTCCGCGGTGGAGCTGGGCACCACGCCGGCCGGGGCGGACACGGCGGAGGGTGAGTGGCGGGCCGCCCTGGAGGCGGCGACCGGCAAGGACGCCGACGCGCTGACCTGGGATACCCCCGAGGGCATCGCGGTGAAGCCGCTCTACACCGCCGCCGACACCGCGGGCCTGGACTTCCTGGGCACCTACCCGGGGATCGCGCCCTTCCTGCGCGGCCCATACCCGGCGATGTACGTCACCCAGCCGTGGACCATCCGCCAGTACGCCGGGTTCTCCACCGCCGCCGCGTCGAACGCCTTCTACCGGCGCAACCTCGCCGCCGGGCAGAAGGGCCTGTCGGTCGCCTTCGACCTGCCGACCCACCGCGGCTACGACAGCGACCACCCACGGGTCACCGGCGACGTCGGCATGGCCGGCGTCGCCATCGACTCCATCCTCGACATGCGCCAGCTGTTCGACGGTATCCCGCTGGACAAGATGAGCGTGTCGATGACCATGAACGGCGCCGTGCTGCCGGTGCTGGCGCTCTACATCGTCGCGGCCGAGGAGCAGGGGGTGGCCCCGGGGCAGCTCGCCG
The DNA here is from genome assembly GCF_001983015.1 of Frankia sp. CcI156. NCBI lineage: Bacteria > Bacillati > Actinomycetota > Actinomycetes > Frankiales > Frankiaceae > Frankia > Frankia sp. CcI156. Next base: position 65,289 of record NZ_MOMD01000025.1, on the reverse strand, counting down.
GGACCATCCAGAACGACATCCTCAAGGAGTTCATGGTCCGCAACACCTACATCTACCCGCCGCAGCCGTCGATGCAGATCATCTCGGACATCTTCTCCTTCACCTCGCGGCGGATGCCGCGGTTCAACTCGATCTCGATCTCCGGCTACCACATGCAGGAGGCCGGGGCGACGGCCGATCTGGAGCTCGCCTACACCCTGGCCGACGGGGTCGAGTACATCCGGGCAGGGCTGGGCGCGGGGCTGGACATCGATGCGTTCGCACCAAGGCTGTCGTTCTTCTGGGCGATCGGCATGAACTTCTTCATGGAGGTCGCCAAGCTGCGCGCGGCCCGGCTGCTGTGGTCGCGGCTGGTCAACCAGTTCACCCCGAAGAGCGCCAAGTCGCTGTCGCTGCGGACCCACTCGCAGACCTCGGGTTGGTCGCTGACCGCCCAGGACGTGTTCAACAACGTGGTGCGCACCTGCGTGGAGGCGATGGCCGCCACCCAGGGGCACACCCAGTCGCTGCACACCAACGCCCTCGACGAGGCGCTGGCCCTGCCGACGGACTTCTCGGCCCGTATTGCCCGCAACACCCAGCTGCTGCTGCAGCAGGAGTCCGGCACCACCCGGGTGATCGACCCGTGGGGCGGCAGCTACTACGTCGAGCGGCTCACCCACGACCTGGCCCGCCGGGCCTGGGAGCACATCGACGAGGTCGAGGCCTCGGGCGGCATGGCGCAGGCCATCGACGCTGGGATCCCGAAGATGCGTATCGAGGAGGCCGCCGCCCGCACCCAGGCCCGCATCGACTCCGGCCGCCAGCCGCTGATCGGAGTGAACAAGTACCGCGTCGACGCGGACGAGGGCATCGAGGTGCTCAAGGTCGACAACTCGGCGGTGCGCGCCGAGCAGATCGAGAAGCTGCGCCGGCTGCGCGCCGACCGTGACCCGGCCGCGGTGGAGGCGGCGCTGCACGCCCTGACCGCGGCGGCCGACGCGGCCCGCGACGGGCGCCGCGGCCCCGGGCTGGAGCAGAACCTGCTGACGCTCGCCGTCGACGCGGCCCGGGCTCAGGCGACGGTCGGGGAGATCTCCGACGCGCTGGAGAAGGTCTACGGGCGTCACGCGGGCCAGATCCGTACCATTTCCGGGGTGTACCGGGACGAGGCGGGACCCGCCGGTAACATCGTCGCCGCCCGCGAGGCCGCCGCCGCCTTCGAACGCGCCGAGGGTCGCCGGCCCCGGATCCTGGTCGCGAAGATGGGCCAGGACGGTCACGACCGCGGCCAGAAGGTGATCGCCACCGCGTTCGCCGACCTCGGCTTCGACGTGGACGTCGGCCCGCTGTTCCAGACCCCGGCCGAGGTCGCCCGCCAGGCCGTCGAGGCGGACGTCCAGATCATCGGCGTCAACTCGCTGGCCGCCGGCCACCTCACCCTGGTGCCCGCGCTGCGCGAGGAGCTCGCCGCGCTCGATCGGCCCGACATCCTCATCGTGGTCGGCGGGGTCATCCCTCCCGGCGACTTCGACGAGCTGCGGGCCGCCGGCGCCGCCGCGATCTTCCCGCCCGGCACGGTCATCGCCGACGCCGCGCTGGACCTGCTCGCGACCCTGTCGGCCCAGCTCGGTCACCCCGCTCACCCCGCTCACCCCGCGGCCTGACCCGCCCCGAGTGACGGCAGATCCGGCATGGTATCCGGCATGGTGACCCGACGACCGATCGATCCGGGTGAGTACGCCGACGGGGTGCTGGCCTCGTCGCGGACCTGGATCGCGCGGGCCATCACCCTCGTCGAGTCCACCAGGCCCGACCACCAGGAGCTCGCGCAGCAGCTGCTGGTGACGTTGCTGCCGCACGCGGGCAAGGCCCGTCGGATCGGCATCACCGGGGTGCCCGGGGTGGGCAAGTCGACGTTCATCGACGCGCTGGGCACCATGCTCACCGGGAAGGGAAACCAGGTGGCGGTGCTCGCCGTCGACCCCTCCTCGACGCGTACCGGCGGCAGCATCCTGGGGGACAAGACCCGGATGGCGGCGCTGTCCACCGATCCGGCGGCGTTCATCCGGCCCTCGCCCACCGCGGGGACGCTCGGTGGCGTCGCCAAGGCGACCCGCGAGGCGATGGTCGTCATGGAGGCGGCGGGCTACGACGTTGTCCTGGTCGAGACGGTCGGCGTCGGCCAGTCGGAGACGACCGTCGCCGACATGGTCGACACCTTCCTGTTCCTGACCCTGGCCCGCACGGGGGATCAGCTCCAGGGCATCAAGAAGGGGGTGCTGGAGCTCGCCGACGTCATCGCGGTGAACAAGGCCGACGGGCCGCACGAGCTCGACGCCCGCCGTGCCGCCCGGGAACTCGCCGGCGCGCTGCGGCTGCTGCAGGGCCCCGCCGGTCTCCGGGACTGGAACACCCCGGTGCTGACGTGCAGCGCGGTGGAGCGGACGGGGCTGGACACTGTCTGGGCGCAGATCGTCAAGCATCAGGACACCCTCGACGCCTCCGGCGAACTCGCCGCCCGCCGCCGCCGCCAGCAGGTCGACTGGATGTGGGCGATGGTCCACGATCGGCTGCTCGCGGGCCTGCGGGCCGATCCGGGGGTCCGCGAGATCACTCCGGACCTTGAACGGCGGGTCCGCGACGGCACCCTCCCCCCGAGCCTGGCCGCCGACGCCATCCTCGCCGCGCATGATGGCCTGGCCGCCCACGAGGGCCGGGCCGCGGCACCCTCCGACGCCGCGGAAAGCCGCGACGGAAAGCCACGACGGAAAAGTGTGGAGGGTTAGGAACGGCCCACGGCCGCTGGACTGTGCCTAACCCTCCACAGTTCCGCCCACGGCAGGCCGGTCGGGCCGGGGCTCGGCACCATTCGGCACCGTCCGGCACCATTCGGCAACTCAGGGACCTGCTCACCGGCTCAACGGGAGCCGGAAATATTTTGTCCGCTCCCGGACACAAATATTGCCTGGTCAAACGTCTACGATGATCGTGGTAACGGGAGTGGAAGGATCTCCGGCGGCCGAGCGGAGTACCGTGGCTCCGGTCGCCGTGATGATCGCGTGGGTTTCGGGAGACGCGGTGAGCTATCAGCTGGGTATCGACCTCGGGTCCGCGAACACGATCGTCGGGGTGGCGGACGGAGGCTGGCCCCGCGTGCTCGAACTGAGCGGTCAGCGTCGCCTGCCGTCGGTGATCTACGCCGCCCCGGCCGGTGGCCTGCAGTTCGCGCGCTCGGCGGACCGCCGGTCGCTGGTCGACCCCGAGCGTGCCGCAACCGACCTCCTGCGCCCGCTCGGGGACAGCGGTCCCGTTCTGCTCGGGGGTGCCGCCTACAGCCGGGAGGGGCTGATTGCCCGGTTGGTGTCCTACCTCGTCACGGCCGCCACCGAGCAGCTCGGGTCGGAACCGGACCAGGTCGTCGTGACGTTCCCGACGTTCTGGTCGGCGGCCCGGCGCGAGGTGTTCGCGGACGCCGTGAGCCAGCTCTCCGATGTCACGGTGCCCGTCGCGGCGTTCCCGGCCGCCGACGCGATCGGAACCCTGCTGTCTCACGGCTCCTCGACCCAGACCGTCGAGTTGGTCGGATGGTACGACTTCGGCGCCGGCTTCCTCGACACGGGGATCCTGTCCTTCTCGCCGTTCGGGTTCCAGCTGCTCGGCTTGGCCGCGGGTCTGCGCCACGGCRCCGGCCTCGAGCTCGACGAGCTCCTGGTCGACCGGGTGCTGACCGGCGCGGGTGTCGAGCGTGCGGCGCTCGACCGTTCCGACCCGATGATCCGGACCGCGCTCGGCAGGCTGCGGCGGGAATGCGCGCAGGCGAAGGAGATCCTTTCCGGTGAGGACGAGGTTGACGTTCCGGTCTCCCTTCCCGGAGCCGATACCTTCGTCACGCTGAGCCGGGCGGAGCTGGAGACCCTCATCGGCCCGATTGTCGATGACACAATCATGACCTTTCGCCGGGCGCTCCGCTCGGTGCCGGTGACCTCCGCCGAGCTGTCCCGGATCCTGTTGTCCGGCGGGATCTCCCACCTTCCGCTGGTGGCCCGCCGGCTGCGGGAGACCTTCAGCGGGATCGGCCGGATCGACCACGGTTCGGACGCGGATGTGGCGATGGGCGCGGCACTGCTCGCCGCCGACCTCGCTGACCGGTTCGGCGCCGTCGGCGCCGGGAGTGCACCGGGTGTTCCGGGTGTTCCGGGTGCGCCCGCGGCCTTTGGAGCCGTCGGGGCGGTGACCGCCGGCGGTTTCGGCGCGTCGGGCGAGGTCGGTGACGCCCAGGAACCCTCTGCTCAGGAACCCTCCGACGTCACCGCGGTGATCCGGCCGCCGGACGCCGCGGACCTGGTCTCGCGGCCGCCCTTCCTGTCCGGGCCGAGGGGGCTGTCCGGGCCGAGGGGGTTCGCGGGCGCGGCGGGTCCGGCCGGGATCCGAGGCGTGCCGGAGGCGGACGGCGTGACGGCCGCGGCGACGGTGCTCAGCGGCCCGGACGGCTCCGCGCCGCACGGCTTGGGCGCCGGGGACGACACGATGATCTCCTCGGGTGGCGCGGCGGATTCCCCGCCGCCGGGGATCGTCGTCGGCGGGCCGGGCCCGTCCGACACGTCCGGTCACCGGATCCCACCCGGCCTCATGACGGTGGGCGCCGATCGGGACCACGTTCTGCTCGGGCCGCCGGGGAAGCTCGACCTGCCCTCGGACTTCTCGACGGGCGGTGTGGGCGGCCCGCACGGTGCCTCCGCCGGGGACGGCCGGGGAATCTTCGGCTCCCGGCGGGCCGCGGTCGTCGCCGCCATTGTCGTGGTCCTCTTCCTGGCTCTCGGGACGACCTTCGCCGTGGTGCTGACCGGCCGTGACTCCGGGGCGGGCTCCGGGGCGGATGCGGTGGCCGCCCCGGCGGTCACCGCGTCGCCGGCCCCATCCGCCACCGGCCCGACCGGGCCACCCGCCTCCGCCGCGAACCTCGTCCGGGTGGCGGGATCCTCGGAGGTCGCCCCGATTACCGAGACCGCCTATAACGAATTTCGTCAGGTCCAGCGCAACGTCACCGTCAGCATCGAGTCCACGACGACCGAGGACGGTTTCGCCGCGCTGTGCAGCGGCAAGGCCGACATCGCCGACGCCTCGTTCGAACTCAATCCCGGGTTCATCAAGAACCCCGACTGCGAGAAGAAGGTCGTCGGGTTCGAGGTGGCGCACCACACCCTGCCGATCGTGGTCAACCCGCGGAACACCTGGCTGCACTGTCTGACCCTGCAGCAGGTCAAGCAGGTGTGGGGGGCCGGTTCCGCCGTCACCCGGTGGAGCCAGATCGACCCGTCGTTCCCGGACGAGCCGATCACGTTTGTCGGGCCGCCGCGCGGCTCCGTGCAGGCGCAGGTGTTCAACGCCACGATCAGTGACGCCAGTGACCGGTCCCGCGACTACCGGCAGACCGATCTCAGCGGGGTCGCCAACGACGTGGCCGCCGACCGCTCGGCCATCGGCTACCTCGACTTCCCCACCTACGAGACCTTCGGCACCAAGCTGCGCGGTGTCGAAATCAACAATGGTGACGGGTGCGTCGCGCCGAACGCCGTGTCGGTCGGTACCGGCCTCTACCTGCCGCTGTGCAAGCCGCTGTTCGTCTACGCCCGCACGGACGCCCTGCGCCGGCCAGCGACCGCCGCCTTCCTGCGCTACTACCTGGCGAACGGCCGGAAGATCGCCTTCGACGCGCACTACGTCCCCCGCAACGACGACACGGTCGGGGAGAACGTCGCCAAGCTCGCGAGCCTGACGGCCGGCGTGGGACCCGTACCGGCCTAGCCGCCCCCGCCCCCGACCGCCCCCGCGTGCGGGGGCGGTCACCGGCGAGCGGCCGCGGGTGAGGACCGGGCGTGCGGGTGAGCTCGGCTGTCGGCGTCGCCGGGCCCCGGGGCGTGACGTGCCGGACGGCGCCGGGGAGCGGTCCGCACCGGAGCGGGAGAACGGGCCTTAACCGGACCGGGGAGCGGTCCTAACCGGAGCAGGAGTCGGTGTAGGGGAGGCGGGGAACGAGCCGGCTCCATTCGGCCGGGCTCAGGGCCGCGCCCGGCTTGGCGCAGGCCAGCCGGCGCAGCCTGGCCGGGTCGAGCGTCCCGAGGAGGACCGACCCCTTGTCGGTGGTCAGCGCGACGGTCTCGGTGCCGGTCCCGGCCACCGCCCGGGCGGGTGCGTCCAGGACGCCCAGGGGGGTCATCGGGGGTGTGGGGGCGGAGAGGTCCCAGTAGGCGACCGCGCCACCGCCGTCCGCGCTCACCAGATGATCGTCGGTGGTGAAGGCGACGGCGGCGACGGGGGCGGTGTGGCCGGACAGCCGGCGCAGGACCCGCGGATGGTCGGGATCGCCGACGTCGGAGACCTGCAGGATCCGGTCGTCGCCGCCGGTGGCCAGCCGCCGTCCGTCCGGACTGAACGCGACGGTGTTCACCGCACCGGTGTGGCCGGGCACCGAGGCCGTCTGGACGGGCCTGCGGGGGTCGCGGACGTTCCACAGTTGCACGGGGCCGCCGGCGCCGGCGATGGCGAGGACGGCGCCGTCCGGCCGCAGTGCCACATCCGTCACCGGCCCGGCGCGGCCGATCAGCAACTGGATCGAGACGGGCCGCGCCGGGTCGGCGACGTCCCACAGCCCCACCGACCAGTCCTCGCCGGCGGTGACGAGCAGATGCGCGCTGCTCGACAACGCGAGCCGATGGACCGGCGTGGCCTGGGGGTCGAGCGTGCTGAGCGGCCGGGGGCGCGCCGGATCGGCGATGTCCCATAGCCGGCCGGCGTCGGTCTCCCCACCCGTCGCGAGTCGGGTGCCCGAGCGGTCGAACACGACGCCGTGCGCATGGTCGTTCGCGGAGCCCCCGGTGGTGGCGGTGGGCCGGCCGGCAGCGTCGACCTTCCAGAGGTGGAGGCTGCCGGTGTCGTCGGTGCCGGCGAGGGTCGTGCCGTCCGGGCTGAGCGCGATGTCGGAGAAGGCCGCGGGGCCGGCGGGGATCCGCGCGGCGGTGGACTGGGCGAAGGACGCGAGGACGGCCGCGCGCGCGGCCTCCGTCGGGGCGATCCGGTAGGCCGCGAGGCTCAGCCGGCCGGCCAGGTCCGGTTGCCGGGCCCGCTGGGCCGCCGCGTCCGCGGCCAGGCGCGACGAGATGGACGCGCGGTCGGCCGCCGACACCGGCGACGGGCCACCGCCGCGCGGCACGATGATCAGCACCGTTGCGGCGGTGATCGCGATGGCGAGTCCGGCGACGAGCAGTGCCGTCCGAGACCACCGCAGCCTGGATGGGGCCGGTGGTGATGGGGCCGGTGGTGATGGGCTGGGTGCCGGCGGGTGTGGGGTTCCTGCTGGATGCGGGGGTACCGACCCGGGCTGTCCACGCGGCGGGGAGGTCCGGGCCGGTATCGGCGGCGGGGTCCGGGCTGGGATCGGCGGCGGCGAGGCGACAGGCGGCGGGGACAGCTGGGTGACGGGCATGTCCGCCACGTTCGCGGCGGTACCGCCGGTGCTGCCGGTGCTGCCGGTGCTGCCCGTGCCGCGGGGCGGCGGCTCCGACCTGGGCGCCGACCCCGCGGCGCCTGACGGCCGGCGCCGAGCCCAGCGGCGGGCACGTCCGGTGGGCCCGGCGCCGGGCGGTCCGGACGGTATGGAGCCGGGCTCCGGGCGTGCGGGGAGGGTACCCCCGCCGATCAGCGCCGTCCGCAGCTCCTCCGCGCTCGGCCGGGCCGCCGGGTCCTTCGCCATCGCGATCTCGACGAGGTTGCGCAACTCGCCGCCAACTCCGTCGAGCCGCGGCGGCTCGTTGACGATGCGGTAGAGAATGGCGTCGATGCGACCGGTGCCGAACGGCGCGTGCCCGGTGGCGGCGAAGATTATGACGGCGCCCCAGGCGAAGATGTCGACCGCCGAGGTGATCGGTGCGTCGAGGATCTGCTCCGGGGACATGTAACCGGGCGTACCGATGGCGTGCCGGACGTTGTGGCTCAGGTCGGTGTCCGCGTTGAACTCGCGGGCCAGGCCGAAGTCGATCACCTTGGGGCMGACCGGGGACAGCAGGACGTTGCCGGGGGTGAGGTCGCGGTGCACGATCCCGGCCGCGTGGATGGCGCTCAGGGCGGTCGTCACGCTGACCGCGAGCTGTTCGAGATCGGCGGGCCGCAGCGGCCCCCGTACGGAGACGCGCCTCGACAGCGTCGGACCCTCGACGAACTCGGTCACGAGATAGGGCTGGGGCCCGTACGGATCAGCGTCCAGCACGGCGGCCGTGGTGAACCGGCGGAYCCGACGAGCACTCTCGGCCTCGCGGGCAAACCGGGCGCGGAATTCGGGCCGTTGCGCGAGCTCCGGCCTGATCATCTTGATCGCGACGGCGCTTCCGTCGGGTGYCCGGCCGAGGAAGACGGTGCCCATGCCGCCCTGCCCGAGCCGGCCGATCACCTGGTAGACCCCGAGCCGCCGCGGATCGGTCAGCTGAAGCGGGCGCACGGCGTCGCCGGGCAGCGGAGGTGGCGTCGTCCCCGTCACCGTGCCCCGCTCCCAAGGTGCGCCGAGACCGGCGACCCTCTCAGATATGGCGGATGCCTGGACGGGTGCGGGTGCACAGGCCGAGTATCGCAGTAAGGGATGGAAGATCGCAGTATGGACAGAACCAGTATGGATGGAACATAGYGCAATACCGGCAAAGATGCATGATCTGGGAGGTCCTGTGCTCCGCCGTGCGGCGAAGTTCGACGTGACACTGACCCCGACCTCGCGCTCCCTGCTCGCCCCGGTCTCCGAGGAGCCACGGCGGTTGCTGCTCGACCGGGCCCTTGACGAGTTCGTCGCCGATCTCAGCGCGCTGGATGAGACGGCCGGCACGATGGTGGCCGGGGCGCCTCGTCCGACGATCGACACAGCCATCGACGCGGCGGTCCCCGCGGTGGTCGACGGCACGCTGCTCGTCTCCGGCCAGGAGGTGATGCAGACCTGGGAGGCGCCGTTGATGCGGGCGCTGGCCGCCGAGGTGACCCGGCCGGGCGGTACCGTCCTCGAGGTCGGGTTCGGCCTGGGCCTGTCCGCCGGGTTCGTCCAGGAGATCGGTCCGGCCCGGCACACGATCATCGAGGCGAACCCGGCCACGGTGCGCGTCGCCGAGCAGTGGGCCCGCCCCGCGGGGCGCCGCGGGGTGGAGATCKTCACCGGGCGTTGGCAGGAGACCATGCCCGGCCTCGGCCGGTTCGACGGCATCCTCTTTGACACCTACCCCCTTGACGAGACCGAGGTCGACGAGTACTTCGTGCGCAGTTCCACCTTCGCCGAGCACTTCTTCGCGCACGCCGCCGACCACCTGGCCGACGGCGGTTCGTTCACCTACTACTCGAACGAGATCGACTCGGTGTCCCGGCGGCATCAGCGGGCCCTGCTCCGCTACTTCCGCACCTTCAGCGTGCGCGTCGTTGACGGCCTGCAGCCGCCGGCGGACTGCAGCTACTGGTGGGCGCCGTCGATGGCGGTCATCGTCGCCCGGGACCCCCGCCGCTGATCCCCACCTTGCCTATCCAGAGGGATAAATCAGGCACAAAAGCCTCTGGATAGGCCTGGATAGGCAAGGTAGCCGGGGAGATACGGGAGATACGGGACCGGACGGTTCAGGCGGGCTGGTGGGTGGGGACCACGGCCGTGCGAACGGCGTCGTCGCGGATCTCCCCGACCAGCTCCTCCAGGATGTCCTCCAGCGCGACGAGCCCGAGGACCGTACCGTCGGCGTCGGTGACCCTGGCCAGATGCGCGCCGGAGTGCTGCATTGTCGCCAGTGCCGTCCGCAGGTTGTCGTCGGCGCCGACCCGGGCCAGCGGCCGGATCCACTTGGCCGCGACCGAGCTGGACCGCCGCTCCGGCCGGGTCTCCAGCACGTCCTTGAGGTGCAGGTAGCCGATCAGCCCGCCCTCGGGGTCCCGCACCGGGAAGCGGGTGAATCCGGTGCGCGCGGCGAGCTGCTCGACCTGCCGGGGAGTGACCGCCGGGGACACGGTGACCAGCCCGTCCGGCGGGAGCAGGACGGCACGCGCGGTGCGTTCCTCGAACGACAGCGCCCCGGTCAGCAGGTCGTGCTCGTCCTCGGCGAGCAGACCCTCCCGATGCGACTCCTCGATGAGTCCGGCGACCTCGTCGCGGGTGAAGACGCTCGCGATCTCGTCCTTCGGTTCGACACCGACGAGCCGCAACGACACGGCCGCGATCGTGTTGAGCAGCGCGATGACCGGCTTGCCGCCTCGGACGACTCCGACCAGGAGCGGGGCGAGCAGCAGGACCGCACGCTCCGGCATCGCCAGCGCGATGTTCTTCGGGACCATCTCGCCGACGACCACGTGCAGGAAGGTCACCAGGCCCAGCGCGATGGCGAAGGCCACCGGGTGCAGCAGGGCGGAGGGCATCCCGGCCGCCTCGAACGGCCCGCGGAGCAGATGCGCGACCGCCGGTTCCCCGAGAGCGCCGAGGCCCAGGGTGCAGACGGTGACGCCAAGCTGCGCCCCGGCGAGCATCAACGAGACGTTCTCCATCGCCCCAAGGGTGATCTTTGCCAGTCGTGAGCCCGCCTCGGCCATCGGCTCCAAGTTCGACCGCCGGGCCGAGATCAGCGCGAACTCGGCCCCGACGAACAGCGCGTTCAGCGCCAGCAGGACGACGGTGGCGACGATCGCCAGCAGGTCGGTCATCCCCACCCCGCCCTTCCGGCCGAGGCGGTCTCGGCCTCCTCGGCCCCCTCGGCGGCCRGGTCTGCCGGGTCTGCGGGGTCTGCGGGGTCTGCCGGGTCTGCCGGGTCTGCCGGGTCTGCGGGGTCTGCCGGGTCTGCGCCGGGGCGGCGATCCGCGGGGTCCGCGACCGGTGGATCCGCATCCGTCTCCGGCGTGGCGTCCGTCGGTGCGATCGGGCCCAGACGGATCCGGTCGACCCGCCGGCCGTCCATCCGCTCGACGGTGTACCGCACGCCCTCCACGGCCGCCGTGTCGCCCGCCCGGGGGATGCGTCCCAGCGCCCGGGCCATCAGACCGCCCAGGGTCTGGTAGGTGTCGTCCGCGGGGATGTCGATCCCCGTGACGTTGCGGGCCTCCTCCGGGCGCAGCAGGCCGGAGAGCAGCCAGCTGCCGTCCCGCCGGCGCAGGGCGCGCGGGCTGACCCGGTCGTGTTCGTCGACGACGTCGCCGACGATCTCCTCGATGAGGTCCTCGGCGGTGACCAGCCCGTCGGTGCCGCCGAACTCGTCAACCACGATCGCTATCTGCATGCCGCCGGCACGCAGTGTCTCCAGCAGGGGGTCGAGCAGGATCGTCGAGGGCACGGTCACCGGCGGGACCATCACGTCGCGTACCGGGGTATGGTCCCGGGCGTCTTCGGGGACGGCGACCGCGTTCTTCACGTGGATGAGGCCCACGACGTCGTCGCTGTCCGTGCCGAGTACCGGGAAGCGGGAGTGCCCGGTGCGCCGGGTGAGGGTGATGACCTCGCTGACCGGTTCGTCGGCGTGGATGGTGCGCATGCGCATCCGGGGTGTCATGACGTCCTCGGCGGTCCGGTCACCGAACAGCAGGGAGCGCTGCACCAGCGTCGCCGTCTCGTGGGAGAGGGTGCCGTGCTCGGCGGACCGCCCGACGAGGGAGAACAGCTCCTGAGCCGAACGGGCCGAGGCCAGCTCCTCGCGTGGCGAGATGCCGAGGCGGTGYAGCACCGCGTTCGCCGTGATGTTCAGCGAGCGGATCAGCAGGCCGGTGGCCTTCGTGAAGGCACGCTGGGGAGCCTGCACCGCCAACGCGGTGCCGAGGGGATGGGCGATCGCCAGGTTCTTCGGGAGCAGCTCGCCGTACACCATCGTCAGGCCCGTCGCGAGGACCAGAGCGATCGCCACCGACGCCGCCCGGGCGAGCCCGTCCGAGGCGCCGAGCGAGGTGATCGGCCCCTCGAGCAGCCGTGYGATGGCGGGCTCCGCCAGAAAACCGATCATCAGGTTGGTGACGGTGATCCCGAGCTGGGCGCCGGACAGCTGGGTGGACAGACCGCGCAGCGCGGTGAGCACCCCGCGGGCGCCCCGATCACCGCGTTCGGCGGCCCGCTCCACCGAGGGCCGGTCCACCGTGACGAAAGCGAACTCGGCCGCGACGAAAACGCCGCAGGCGGCCACGAGCACCAGGCTGAGTACCAACAGAAGCGCCTCGATCATCGGTCGACCCCCGCGGGCGCTTCTTCGCGCGTGGGTCGGCCGGAACTACATCCGGCGTCTTCGGAGACTTTCATGATCCCTTCCGGTCGGTGCGGGACGACCCGGCCCGCGGGCCTACCCCGTCACGCGGCAACAACGCGCTTCATAGCCCGTCCGTTTCACGATGACCTCTGGTTGGCGCACGGTCCAGACCCCGAGTGGGCCTCGGTAGAAGATCACTGTGTGGGCCGGCCGGCCAGCCAGTCAGCCAGTCCGGTGCCGTGGCCCGGCAGGCCCGGTACTGGAGAAAGGTCGATCGGCGGGCGTGGGCCGGACGCGATGGTGAGGAACCGGACGCGCCGATGAGAACAAGAGCGCTGGAGCCCGGTATGACGGATCTCCGACGGTGTCACGGAGGGTAGCAGTGGGAAGGGAGTAGGTGACATCACCGGGTGGCTTGCCGGCAAGCCGGCTCGCCGCGCGACGAGGAGGTCGTCATGCACAGGTCTCGTGGGAGGGCTCTTCCGGCGGTACTCGCCCTGGCCGCGACGTCGATCTTCGTCGCCGGATGCGGCGCGGGCCCGGGCGGCGGGGGTACCGCCACCGCGGTGGCGGCTCCGGCGACGTCCGTGGCGGCCCGGTGCCGGACCGCTCAACTCGCTCTGAGCAGCGTCGACCGCCAGGGAACCGCGGGCAGCGACTACGAACGGCTGGTCCTGACCAACATCGGTCACAGCCCCTGCGTGGTACGCGGATTCCCCGGCGTGTCGTTCGTGGACGCGGCCGGCCGGCAGGTGGGCGCGGCGGCGGAGCACACGGGGCCGGCGGGCGCGCCGGTGCGGCTCGTGCCCGGGGGTGCCGCGACGGCGGTCCTGCGCATCCTGCATCTCGGCGTGGCGGAAAGCTGCACGCCTCCCTCGGGGACCGCGCCGGTCGCCGCGCTGCGCGTGTACCCGCCGGGGAACACCGAGGCGCTGCGGCTGAGCGGCCCGGACACGCAGGCATGCCGGGATCCCGCCGTGCGGCAGCTCACCGTGGCCGCGTTCACGGCGTGAGGGCCGGCTCCCACGGTGCACCGGGCGCGGACCAGTGGACCGATACCGGCTAGGCCGATACCGGCGGATCGGCCGGTGGAGGTCGGCCGGTGGAGGTCAGAGCCGTTCGATGATGGTGGCGTTGGCCATGCCGCCGCCCTCGCACATCGTCTGCAGGCCGTAACGGCCGCCGGTGGCCTCCAGGTAGTTGAGCATCGTGGTGAGCAGGCGGGTGCCCGATCCGCCCAGCGGGTGGCCCAGCGCGATGGCGCCCCCGCGCGGGTTGAGCTTCGCCGGGTCGGCACCGGTGTCGCGGGCCCACATGAGCGGCACGGGCGCGAACGCCTCGTTGACCTCGAAGGCGTCGATGTCGTCGATGCTCAGACCGGCGCGCTTGAGCGCCTTGCGGGTTGCCGGGATCGGCGCGGTCAGCATGAGCAACGGGTCGTCCCCGGCGAGCGCGAACGTGTGGAACCGGGCCCGTGGCCGCAGGCCGAGCTTGTTCGCCCTGGTCTCGCTCATGATCAGGACGGCCGAGGCGCCGTCGGTCAGCGGGGAGGAGTTACCCGGGGTGATGTTCCAGGTGATCTCCGGGAAGCGGGCGGCGTACGCCTCGGTGTAGAAGGACGGCTTGAGCTTCGCCAGCGTCTCGACGGTCGTGGTCGCTCGGACCGTCTCGTCCACGGTGTGCTGGGCTGTCGTGCCGTCCGGAAGGGTGATCTCGACCGGGACGATCTCCCCGGCGAAGTCCCCCGCCGCGACGGAGGCCGCCGCGAGCTGGTGCGACCGCGCGGAGAAGATGTCCAGGTCCTCCCGGTTGATCTTCCATCGGGCGCTGACGAGCTCCGCGCCGATGCCCTGGTGGGCCAGGCCCTCCGGGTAGCGGGCGTGCAGGCTCGGGCCGTTGGGGTCCTTGCCGAAAGTGGTGGAGCCCATCGGCACCCGGCTCATCGACTCCACCCCGGCGGCGATGACGATGTCGTAGGCGCCGGCGAGCACCCCCTGCGCGGCGAAATGGGCGGCCTGCTGGCTCGAGCCRCACTGGCGGTCGATCGTGGTGGCCGGCACCGACTCGGGGAACCCGGCCGACAGCACCGCGGTGCGCCCGATGTTGACGGCCTGCTCGCCGGCCTGGTCAACACACMCGGCGATGACGTCGTCGACCAGCGCCGGATCAAGGTCGTTACGGGCGATCAGTGCCTTCAGCACGGTGGCCAGCAGCTCCACCGGATGGGTCTCGGACAGCGCCCCACCCGGCTTGCCCCGTCCCGACGCCGTGCGTACCCCATCGACGATGACTGCGTTCTCCATGGGTTCTCCCTCGTCACAACCATCACAATGACGGCGGATCGACCGTCGCCCTGCCCGGTACCGCCCTGCCCGTTGCCTGGCGCCTGCCCGGATCGACGCTACGGGCCACCCTCTTGATGGGTCAACAAGTGAACCGGAGGTCAGGGGGTCRGGGCCGGGCATCCCGTCGGATAACCGAGCGCATGTGTATAGTATCTCTCCGCCGCCGGATGTAGCGGGACGTACCGGCAGATGTTGGTCGCGATGAAGGAGCCGGGAGTCGCGAAACCGAGGCGGCGCGCCTGCGCCTGCGCCTGATGAGTGGCCCACAGGGTGGCCTTGAACTCGGCGGAGTGCTCGTCCATCATCCAGGCGGCGAACTCGACCAGCGCGGGATCGGCGTACCTACTGGCGACGATGCCGTTCGGCACCGCGAGGGTCGCTGTCGGCTGGGACGGGATGAGGTTGTAGTCACCCGGCTCGATAGCGGCCCTTGTGAAGACGTTGGCTCCGACATCGAGGTACTGGGAGTACCAGTCCCGCTGGATCGCCGACTGCCAGTCGTCGAGTGGCACGAATTTGATCTTCTGGTAGCTGTCGTTATATTCCTGGACCGCCATCGTGGGAGCGCCCGCCGCCCACAGGACCGCGTCGGCGTGATCCGCGCCGGTGGAGTGAAGTTTCTGGAGCGCCTCGGTTATCCGGTTCCCGGTCACCGGACGGACGACGCAGCCCGCTCCCTTCACCCRGGTGATCTGACGGAACAGCACGGTGGCGATCTGGTGGGTGCCCGAGTCGAGCAGTCCGCTTTCGACCGTCTTGCCGCACAGATCGTCCGCGCTGTGAATGCTGGAGTCGGCCGGGACGATGAGCTGGAGAACGTCGTAATAGATCTGGCCGACGAGGCTCAGACCCTCGACGGCCCCGCCGGTGAAGTCGCCCCGGCCGTTCTGGGCGTCCACCACCACGTTGAGTTGGGCCAGCGCGAGAGTGCAGCGCCGGTTCTCCGGAACCCCGAGATTCTTGAGGTTCTGGGACGTCCCGCTCGTGTCCGAATCAGGAAAGGCGCGCCACCCGTTGCCGCCGTTCAGCGCCGGATCACTGATGAGCTTCGCGAGTGTGCTCGCGTACTGCGAGTAGGGGGTGCGGGGCTGGCCGGCGATGATCCGTACGGTCGTGCACGTGGTCGCGTGCAGGTTCGCCTTCGCCTCCGTCGCCGCATCGCGCCGAGCCTGTTCCGGTGCCGCCGTCTGCGCTGAGGGCGTGCTCGGGGGCGTGCTCACGAGCATCGGGCTACGGCCGTCTCCGCCGAAGGCCCGGCCGATGAAGACGCCGACGATGGCGGCCAGGATCACCAGGGCGGTGATGGCGATGGGACGCCGTCCCAGCCGCGACCGGGTATTGGACATCGCGGCGACTCCTCGATCCGTGGGACGCTGACGTCGGGCCTTGCGCGGGGCAAGCTCCGGGGCACGTGTCCGCCACTGGGCCGCCGCACCGGGATCCCGGTGCCCCGGATCCCGGTGGTGAGAACCTGGCCGGTCGCGCATCCCGCTCCCACCGCGCTGATCGTCGCATACCAACCATGCCGCGCAGGACGCCGTTGGTCGAGGGCGGCCGATTCTTGTGCCTGATCCCCGAGGGCTACGGGGTAACGACCGATTTGTTCCGAACGCCCGGCTCCGTGACTGCAGCCGGGTCCGGGTCCGCCGGATCGGCCGGTGGCGCTGGGCGGGGTGGGCGCATGGCGATGGTGAAGACGGCCGAAAACGCCGCTGCGCCCAGCACCTCGGCCATGGCCGCCCACGCTCGGCCGTGGGCGATTTCCGCCCCCCCGAGCGCGCCCACCACGCAGGCCCCACCGACCACCAGCGTCGCGGTACGGTCCGTCGGAGGGAACAGCATGAAGGCCGGGGCGGCCGCGGCGAGCGCGGCGACGAGTGAGCCGACCAGCACTCCGCCGGGGCCGCCGTCCGCCACCTGGAAAGCGATTCCGATGACGATGGCCGCGGCGAGCGTCGGAAGCACGACCCACCCCCGCGTGAGTGCGGTACGGAGGGCGCGGGCCGCCCGGCGCCATCCCGCCACCTCCGGCGGGAACGTGGGCCGTGAGGTGATCGGGCGTTGCGTGGGCGGCAACGGCAGGGTGAGGCCGGTGTCCGGGGTGACGGCGGCGGGGGTGCCAGGTGTACCGGCGGGGTCGGGCTCCGGTGGCTCGGTCCGGGTGCCCTGGGCCGGGGGGAAGCCCGGCCGCTTCTTGGGCGCGAGACCACCTTCTTTTTCCCAGGCCGAGCGGACGTTGCGCAGCAGCTCCTCCCGGGCGGCGTCCTCGTCGTCGATGCCGATGAGGTCGAAGTGGACCACCTGCCGGAGCATCCCGGTAGGGGTGMATTCCGCTATCCGCACCGGGATGAGCTTACGGAGGTTGCCCTCGGGATCGTATTCGAACGCCGCCTGCCATTCTGCCCGGCAGTACGGGRAATTCAGATACTCGGGCGAGAGCACCGCGATCGTGTGCCGGCAGYTCTCCATCCCCTGACCCATGTCCCTGACCCAGTTGCGGCCGGGGCCGATATGCCAGGCCTGGAGAAACACGCGATAACCGACCTCCTGCAGCTGCCAGGCGATCCATTCGGCCCAGTCCCGGTCGCGCTGGCAGTAGCTGATGAAGAAGTCGCCCTGGTCCACCCGATTCCCACCTGTGAAATCCTCCGGACTGCTCGCTCCAGCTGAAGGATGATCGTACCGTCGTTCTAGGATGAATGCCACCGTTCTGCCCCGCCGCGGCGGGGCAGAACGGGCAGGGGCGCGCCGCGGGTGGCGCGGTGGGGTTAACCGACGAGGCGGGGCCCGCCGTCGGCCGGGGCGGTCCGGGCGGTGATGCACGGCAGCCCGGGATGGGCCCGGCCGATGTCGGCGATCCGCAGGTCCACCCAGGCGAGCAGACCGGGAACGGCTACGCCGTGCGGAGGCCGGTCCGCGTAGGGGATGAGGTTCGCCGCGCCGCGCCGCAGCACGGCCACGCCGCCCTTGACGTTGCCGCGGGCCAGATGGGTGACGCCGACGGCGAGCTGTGCCAGCCCACGCCACAGCCCGCGCTCGCCGGGGTCGGTCTCCGGACTCTTCCAGACGGCTTCGAGTACCTCGTGTGCCTGGAAGGGAAGTCCCGCGTCGAGGAGTCGCTGGGCCTCGGCGAGCGCCGCGGCCGGCGGTAGCGGGGCCGAGGAGGCGAGCGGCGGCACGCCGGTCTCGCCGTGGGGAAGGGGGCGGCCAAGCGCGTCCCGGGGCCGTTCCCCGGGCCGGGACACCCCGGACCCTGATTCAGTCGCGGGGTGCGCCCGGGGGACGGGGCGTGTTCCGGGAGGCGGCCGTGTTCCGGACGGTGCGCGTCGCCCGGACCGGTCCGAAGTGGTCATGCGGTCCACTCTGACCGCCTCTCGGGGGTGGCGCCTCCCGTAGCCGCGCGGACCGGGGTCGTCGTCAGGCAAGACCGGGGGCGCGGTGTCAGCGGCTGCCGGTGTCAGCGGCTGCCGGTGTCAGCGGCTGCCGGTGTCAGCGGCCGACGGCGGCGCGCAGCGCGTCGGCGCGGTCCGTGCGCTCCCAGGTGAAGTCGGGCAGCGTCCGACCGAAGTGGCCGTAGGAGGCAGTCTGCCCATAGATCGGCCGTAGCAGGTCAAGGTCCCGGATGATGGCGGCCGGGCGCAGGTCGAAGACCTCCGAGACGGCCCGCGCGATTTCCGGCACCGGCACGGTCTCGGTGCCGAAGGTCTCGACGAACAGGCCCACCGGCTCGGCCTTGCCGATGGCGTAGGCGACCTGCAGCTCCGCCCGCCGGGCGAGGCCGGCCGCGACGACGTTCTTGGCGACCCAGCGCAGCGCGTAGGCGGCCGAACGGTCGACTTTGGACGGGTCCTTGCCGGAGAAAGCACCGCCGCCATGGCGGGCGTAGCCGCCGTAGGTGTCAATGATGATCTTGCGGCCGGTCAGGCCCGCGTCGCCGATCGGGCCGCCGATCTCGAACCGGCCGGTCGGGTTCACGAGCAGCCGGTAGCCGTCTACCTCCAGGCCCAGGTTTTCCTCGGCCAACCGCTTGAGCTCGGGGGCGATGACCTGGTCGCGGATGTCCGGAACCAGGCGGGTGGCCAGGTCGACGTCGGCGGCGTGATGCGCGGACACGACCACCGTGTCCAACCGGACCGGGCGGTCCCCGTCGTATTCGATGGTCACCTGGGTCTTGCCGTCCGGCCGCAGGTAGGGCAGCAGGCCGTCGTGACGCACCTTCGACAACCGCTGGGCGAGGCGGTGGGCCAGTGTGATCGGCAGCGGGAGCAGGTCGGGGGTCTCGTCGGTGGCGTAGCCGAACATGATCCCCTGGTCGCCGGCGCCCTGCTGGGCCAGCGTGTCCTCGCCGCCCTCGACCCGTGCCTCATAGGCCTTGTCGACGCCCTGGGCGATGTCCGGGGACTGGGCACCGATCGAGACCAGCACGCCGACGGTCGCGCCGTCGAAGCCGGTGGCGGCGTCGTAACCGATGTCGGTGAGGGTGCGCCGCACGACGGCGGTCACGTCGACGTGCGCGGAGCTGGTGACCTCGYCGGCCACGTGCACGTGCCCGGTGGTCAGCAGTGTTTCCACCGCGACCCGGGAGGTGGGGTCGCCAGCCAGGAACGCGTCGAGCAGGGCGTCGCTGATCTGGTCGGCGAGTTTGTCCGGATGGCCTTCGGTGACCGACTCGGAGGTGAAAAGGCGACGGGACATGGAAGGATTCCTCGTTTCACAGAACAAGATATGGAACAAGACGATGTTGCGGGAGAAGGTGCCGGCCGCACGGGGACATACGTGCGCGGGTGGAGCTGCGCGGGTGGATCCGCGCGGGTGGAGCTGCGCGGGTGGAGTTGCGCCGGTGGATCCGCGCCGGTACATCCCTACATCCGTGCCGGCACTGGCTGGCCGGCACGGTCATTTCACCAGGGCCGGTGCTCGGGGTCCGGGTGCCGCGTCGGGCTCGTCGACGCCGTCGGATGTCGAACCGCATGCGGACATGCCMTCCGAGTCGGCGGGCGCCGAGGTGAGGAGAGCGGGGTGCTGGCCGCGCCGGCCTCCGGCCGCGCCGGCTCGACGGCCGGCCAGGCCGAGGGAGCGGACCGAAGCGGTGGATCTCGGGAACGCGCTGAGGGCGCGCCGGACGAGCGCGTCCGCCGCGCGGCTCAGCGCGCGGTACAGATGGCGGAACTCACCAGGGAGAAGTCGACGTGGCCACGCGTAACGAGAACGGCCGGACTGAACACCGAATGATCTCACCACGGCGGTCAACCTGCCGTCAACGCCGCAGGCCGATCGTGTGCCGTTGCCCRGGCTCGATCTCTCGTCCCGACCGCGCCGTCGTCGGAGGCCGCACCCGCCGGTGCCGGCGGCCGAGCGGGCCGACATCGAGGTGTGGGCCCGCCGATCGRGCGTGGACGAGAAGATGATCATCGCGATCGCCTGCTAGCACGCGGATCGCGTCCGTTCCTACGAGTTGCTTGCCAGTGAGCGGACCTGGCCGGCTCGTCCCTCGACCCTTTGCGTCATCCGGGACCGGTGATTACGGGGGAGTATGATAGATGATATTGAGCGCGGTCATCCGGGGCCGAGTGAATCCGGGGCMGAGTGAAGGAGACGTCGTGTCGGACGACCGGTGCGGGATCACGGTAACGCTGTGGCCTCGGCCGGGTGGCCGCGCGGTCGAACTCACTCATCGCCGTCACATCGACACCTGCCGCGTCAACACGGCGGCCTGYCCCCGTTGACATCCGGATGACCTCCGGAACATCCGGACCTCCCGCACCCCGGCCTCGACCTTCGRTCTGACATCCGCCTCCGCGCGTTTGTCGGTCGGTGCTCGATCCGGCCGGAACGAGGCGTTGGAGGTCGTCGTCAACGGCAGGAACGGCGCTGGTCATGACCGATCCCCCGGCATCATCGGAACAATCCCTGACTCCGGAGCAGCCTCCGGCGCACGGGCGATCCACCGCGACGGAACAGTCCGAGTCCGGGCGTCCCGAGTCCGGGYGGTCGACGGTGCCCGGACGATCAGAGGCGGCCGAGGCCTTCGTCCTGCGGGGGGTGCACGTCCTCGACAGGACCGGGCGCTTCGGTGAGCCGACCGACGTCGCCGTCGGCGGCGGGATCATCCATGCGGTCGGCACGCGACTCGGTCTTGACCGGGACGCCGTCGACGTTGACGCCCACGACCTGTGGCTGATGCCAGGGGTCGTCGACTGCCACGCCCACGTCACGCAGTCCACCTATGATCCGTTCGAGCTGGCGACGGCGTCGCTGTCCACCCGGGTCCTGCAGACCGCCGCCGCGTTGCGGGCGTCGTTGGCGGCCGGTGTCACACACCTGCGGGACGCCRGCGGCGCCGACGCCGGCATCCGGGACGCGGTCAGCGCGGGCACCGTGCCCGGACCTCGGCTTGCCGTGTCCGTCGTCGGGCTGAGCCGGTCCGGGCGGCACGGTGACGGGGCGATCATCGGTCCCGGGCTGGAGTCGGCCGAAGATCTTCTCATGCCGGACTATCCCGGCCGGCCCCCGCATACCGTTACCGAGGCGGGCAGCCTGCCGGCCTCGGTGCGGGGCATTCTGCGGGCGGGTGCGGACTGGATCATGATCTACGCGAGCGGCGGGGTGATGTCCGCCCGGCCGGGGCAGCCCGAGCCGCAGTTCAGCCCGGTGGAGCTTGCGGCCGCCGTCGCRGAGGCCCGGCGGTACGGACGTCCGGTGATGATGCACGCCTTGGGCGAGCGGTCGATCGAGGCCGCGGTCGCAGCCGGAGCGCGTTCCATCGAACACGGCATCGGGCTCACCGAGCCCGTGGCGGCCGCCATGGCGGCCGCCGGGGTGACGCTCGTCCCCACCCTGTCGCCCTACCAGGACCTGGCGGCGCTGGCGGCCACCGGAGTGCTGCCGGGCTGGGCGGCGGACCGAGCCGAGGCCACCGAGGCCGCGCTGGCCGGCACGATCGCGGTCGCCCGTGCGGCGGGGGTGCCGATCGCGCTCGGCAGCGACGCCCGGCACCGCACCCGGCACGGCGCGAACCTGGCCGAGATCAGCCGGCTGCGCCATGCCGGGCTCACCCCACCCGAGGCGCTGCTCGCCGCGACCGCGACCGGAGCCCGGCTCTTCGGACTGGGTGAGGGAGCCGGCCGCATCGCCGTCGGCTCCGCCTTCGACGCGATCCTGCTCGACGCGGACCCCGGGGACCTGTCGATCTTCGAGCGGCCGGGCGCTGTGAGCGGAGTGTTCCTTGGCGGTCGCGCGGTGCTGCCCCACCCGCGGCTGCCCGGGAAGCTGGTCCGCCCCACCATGGTGATGGAAGAGGTGCCGAGAATCGTTCCCGAGCGGCCCGCGGTGTCGCCGCCCGGCTGACTCTCCCGTTTTCCGGAATGTTCACGAAATATCAAAAGAAATACCCTTAGTATGGCTCGCGGRATTTCGTCGGATCCATTCTGGGACGGCGATTGACCGAGATGCGGATCGGCCCCCGAAAGCTATCGTCGTAGGGGCCCCGCTGCCGGCTGCCGTCAGGTGGTCCGGGCCGTTCGCTGGTACGGGGTGCCGCGTCTCCAATGCCTGGAGGGTTCTCATGCAGCACGCTGAAATGATCAATAAGAACATGCGGAAGGCCATCGAGGAGTGTATGTCCTGCTCGGCTCTGTGCGAGGAGACGATCTCCTACTGCATGGACATGCCGGGCGCCATGATGGAGTCGGCGAACATGCGGCTGATGATGGACTGCGCGGCCGTCACCAGGACCTGCGCCGACATGATGTGCCGGATGTCGCCGATGCACGGGGAAATGTGCGCGATGTGCGCGCGGATCTGCGTGATGTGCGCTGAGATGTGCGAGAGGATGCCGCAGGATCAGCAGCTCGCCAAGCTCGCCGGCGCATGCCGGTCCTGCGCGGAGAGCTGCAACACGATGGTGGGCGCCGCCGCCTGAGCCGCGTCCGGCCCGACGGCRCCGGGGCGCAGCCGGCGGTCACCCGACTCCGCCCCGGCGTCCGGCTGTGCGGCGGCGCGTGGCACATGATGCGCGGCACATGATGCGCGGCACATGATGCGCGGCACATGATGCGCGGCACATGATGCGCGGCCTCGGTCACGACCGGTGGCTACGGTTACGTATCCTCGGGCGGACATGGGGTGAAACACCTGAGTAACAATATTGACCATGTTGACAGGTAGCCGTCGGATAGGCAAAATATGGTCATGTTCTCCTCKGTGGGTCGGATGACCCCCCTGGTCGTCCGTGGCCACATTGACTTCCTGCGAGCGGCCTCGTCCGGTTGTCCGACCCGGCCGCTTCACGTGCTTTACTAGCCTCCTCGGATTTCCCTCGCTCTCGGTGTTCTCCCTGGCGTTCTCCTGATTCACGGTCACTCGATAGGTCTGTCCGTAGATCGTCATCGCCTGCGTGGACGCCAGCCGCCTCGGTATCGATGTCCGGTCAGTACCGGGTACATCTCTGGACGGTTTCCGATCGGAGCATGCTGTGTCGTCCATGGTTTCGTCGTCATACTTTCATCCGCGCCCCCGTGGATATGTGGGGGGGCCGGGAACCCGTTACTGGCCCAGTGGTGATCCCACCCACTCGAGAAGAGCCAGTGTGGTCCTTCTTCCCGGTCGTGGAGAATCCGCCGAACATTTCGAGGGCCTAGCTTTCCGGCTCGCGCTCGACGGCTATCAGGTGACGTTTCTCGACCATGGGAGAGACACCGTCCTCGCCCTTGGTGAGGCGCGTGCCCCCGATGGTCCGTTCGTCCTGCTGGGTTCGGACAGCGGGGCCCTGCGGGCGTTGGTCGGCGCCGGTTCGCCAGCGGTCCGGCCGGATGCCCTCGTGTTGCTCGACCTGCCGCTGGTGTACCGGAAGATCGCGGGCGAGGATCCGGGACAACCGATCCCACGGTCGCTTCCCGACCTGCCGATCCTGTTGCTCCATGCCGAGCGCGACGAGGTCAGCCCGCTTGCGCTGGCGCGCATGATGACGCGGACCGCGCGCCGGGCCCGGCTGGCGTCGCTGCCCGGGGGGCATGGCGTGCTCGCCGGCCCCGGCCGGCGTGCGGTCGGCGCGCACATCCTGCTGTTCCTCGAGAACCTCCGTGTCCCGCGGCTGGCCCCACGGCAACGGCAGCGGGACCGGTCGGTCGACTGATCTCGCCCGGTGCCGGGCGCGCCCGCGTGCCGGTCCGATCGGGGTGTGCCTTCGCGGGAGGCCCAACCGCTCAGCAGGTGTTTCCTCGGCGGGTGCCGGCGCGAATCACGCGAATCCGCGGGTCAGTCGTCCGTCCCGTACCGCATCGTCCGTTTTCCAACGGCGCAGGCTTCGAGCCGCAGGCTCGAAGCCTGCGCCGTTCGCGTTTGCGTACCCGTCCGCACGCCACCCGACCCCCGGGCCAGGCTTCCCGCTTGCCGTGGTTGCCGTGGTTGCCGTGGTTGCCGGGGTTGGGTTGCCGGACGGCCGGGCGGTCCCGGTGACTACCGGACCTCGTGGCCACCGGTCCCCGTCTCGACAGACCGGCCATATCGCCAAGATCCGGTCGTGACGGGTGATCTGCGTCGCTACCGGTAGCTGCTATTGATGTCCGAGAGTTGCGGCATCGCAGCGTTATGCACGCATCGTGACCAACATGCGCCCAGATTCGGCACAACTCGTACTTGTCACTACGGTCTGTAGTTCGCTACGGTTGCGGGGTATCAACAGCTCCGGGCCGACGCCGAGTTCTGTCCACGGTYCGCAGCTCCCTCCGAGAGATCTTGGGCAGAAGCGGGGGAACYACGTTCCTCCGGGTGGCTCGTTGCGGGCCACCCTTGGGGTTAAGCCGTTACGCRCACGCCGCGGAAACGGCCGGGCTTCCCGGCCCGAACCCGACAGCTAACCTCGCAGGCGTACGGGAAGGACTCGACGTTGCCTGTGTTTCAGGAACGCTCGGCTCCGGTCTTCTGGACCGTGACGCCGTTCGGCGCGACCCGCGGTGCGTCCCCGCCATACGGGGCGCCGTTCTCGCCCTGACGTCTTCGCGAGAACGTGCCATCCGGTCGGTGCCCGTACCGGCCGATCGCGCTGACGCGCCATACCACCAGCTCGGCTGAAAGCCACCCGGCCTCGTCGTCTGTGGYCGGCTGACCCCTGCCGTCCACCGGGCCCGCCAGGCCTGGAACGGAATGACCACGGCCGCCTGCCGTGCTGTTCAGCCCATCGACCCCGGGATCCCCAGGGCGCGTCGATCGGTCGTCCCCGGTCGTCCCCGGACGGCCTCTCGGCGCACCGGCAGACCGGCACTGGGTGCTGCCCTTCTCCAGCGCGGTCGTCTCCGCTCGCCCTCCTTCGAGCGGCATCCCTCCCCTCGATCACCCGTCTGTGTTCGACGACACCGAAATGAGATGTCAAAGAAATGGCCAAGGGAAAGCATCGGAAACGTTCCACCCGGACCCGGGGCGCCGTTGTCGCCGCCGTCGGTGTGATCGGCGCCGGCGCCGGCATGTTCGCCACCGCGAGCCCGGCCAGGGCCGCCACCACGGTCCCCGATGTGACGATCGCCAGCGCGGCCGCGAACGCGGGACTGCCCGGCTGCCGCGGCGTTCCGCTGGCCACCTGGGTCGCGGTGGCTCTTGCGGAGTCCGGCGGCAACCCCTACGCCCACGCCACCTACGGCGAGGACTCGCGCGGCCTGTGGCAGATCAACATGCGGGCCCACGCCGGCTGGGTGGGTAACCGCAACCTCTACGACCCGGCCGTCAACGCCTGGGCGGCGAAGAAGGTCTGTGAAGGCCAGGGCATCACCGCCTGGAGCGCCTACACCAACGGCCTGCACTACCGCTACCTGGCCCGGGGACAGGCGGCGGCGGCGGCCGTCTCGCGCGGCGTGCGGTTCACGAACATCTCCTACTCCTCGCTGGCTGCCCCGGTGCGTGCGGCCGTGGTGGCACCCGCGGCCCGCTACCCGTCGCTGGCCGTCGGCCTCGGGTTCCGCCTCGACGTCCACCAGATCCAGAAGAGGCTCGCCAGCCTTGGCTACCCGATCAGCGTGGATGGGAAGTTCGGGTACCAGACCAACCACATGGTCAAGGACTTCCAGCTGAAGCACGGTCTGGTGGTTGACGGGATCGTCGGACCGCAGACGCGGGCGAAGCTCGGGATCTGACTCTGATCGAGGCCCGCCGACCGGGCTCCGCTGCCGCCGGCCGGTGTTCCCGACCCGCCCGAGGGCGCTGCTCGATATCCGCACGCACCGGATGACTACCCGGGGTGAGGTGGGGGTATTCAGCCACCGGGCCAGCACCCGGCCGGGAGCACCGGGTCGGGAGACGGCATCGGCCCGGGCGGGACCAGCCGGYCCGCACGGGACCAGCCGGCCCGCACGGGAAAACCGAAACGGGGGCCCGATCGATGAGAGCCACGATGCTCGACGACTACCTACCTGAGGCGAGTCCGAACGCATCCTCCGTGACCGGGGCCGGTCTCCTGTTCGCGGTCCTGGGGCCGCTGGAGGTGCGGCGATCCTCGGGCGAGCAGGTCCGCATCGACCAGCGCAAGAAGCGCATACTGCTGCTGACCCTGCTGCTGCACGCCGGCCAGTGGGTGAGTGTGGACGGGATGCGGCTCGCGCTCTGGCAGGATGCCCCGCCGCGCTCCGCCGGGGGCAACATCAAGACTTATCTCTCGGAGCTGCGGCACACCCTCCGGCCGCCCCTGGACACGTCCGGAGCCGGGGGGAACGGCCCCGGGCGCATCGAGAGCCGGCCGGGGGAGTACCGCCTGGTCGTCGCGTCCGGTGAGATCGACGCTAAGCGGTTCGAATCGGCCGCCGAGCAGGGCCGCGCCGCCGTGCGCGCCGGCTCGCCGGAACGCGCCGCCGGGTTTTTCGAAGGCGCCCTCGCGCTGTGGCGGGGGGACGCCTTCGACGAGCTCCCGGCGGAGATCGCGGGCGCGGAGGTCCTCCGGCTGGAGGAGGCTCGCTGGGCGGTGTGCGAGGACCTGATCGACGCCCGCCTGGCCCTCGGCGAGTACGACCGGGTGCTGCCGACCCTGCGGGCGCTCACGGTCGAACATCCGACCCGGGAACGTCTCTGGGCCCAGCTGATCCTTGCGTTGGAACACACCGGCCGGCGGGCCGAGGCACTGGCCGAGTACCAGACGGTCTACCGGCGGCTGGTGACCGAACTCGGGATCGAGCCCGGTGTCGAACTGCGGCGTGCCCATCAGCATGTACTGAATCCGGACTCGTGGGTCACCTGATGCCACGGCCGTGCCGGCCGAGTCGTGCGCCGGAAGTCAGCTGAACCGCCAGTGAACCCGGCGGGGGAATTTCAACCATACGGGCTGGACCAGCCGGCCGGCGCCCGGGCCACGCGCGCGGCGCCGCCGTGTATCACCACCGGGGCGCACGCCACCGGGGCGAGGGCGCGCGGAAACCGCTGAGGAGAAGACGATGAAGGCTATCTACCTCCCCCCGCGACTGGAAGATGCCGGCAGCTTCGCCGCAGTGACGAACGGCCGCTGGGGCTGGGGGCGTGACTACTCCTGGCGGCGTTTTGCGTGACGGCGGCCGGGGTGGCGGTGGTCCCGATTCCGTCCTGCTGGTTTCTGGTGCTGGCCGACCGTGATCCCGTCGTGCGTCCGCCGGGGGCTCGTCGCATGCTGCGGTATGCCTCCGGGCGGCCGTGGATCGTCGGCAACTGGCCGGACGATGCCATGGTCAGTGCCGTCGCCGGGCGCTCGCGGCTGGCCCTGATCGGGTGTGCCGCGACCAACGCGCGACAGCTCCTGCGGCTGCTTCTCTCGGCCCGTGACGTGCACGCTCTCGACCTCGCGCGCGCCGTGGCCGGCGACTACCACGTGATCGCCGAAATCGACAGCCACCGTCGCGTCCAGGGCAGCCCGACGGGAACCCGGCGGGTCTTCACCGCCCGGTTGGGCAGCCACCTGGTCGCCGCCGACCGCGCCGACGTGCTTGCCCGGCTCACGGGCGCCCCGCTGAACCGGACGGCGCTGGCTTTGTCGCTGCTCGACCCGTCACCGCCCCATCCGCTCGATGACCTGGTGCTCTGGGAGTCGATCGACGCGCTGCCCCCGGATCACTACCTTCTCGTCGGCCCTGACGAGAAGGCCACCGTCCTGCGGTGGTGGCGTCGACCGGCACCGGTGCGGTCCCGCACGGAGGGGGCGCCGACCCTGCGGGCGGCTCTCGCCGAGGCCGTGGCGGCGCGGGTCGCCGGCGGCGGGACAGTGAGCTGTGATCTGTCGGGCGGACTGAGCTCCACCTCGGTGTGCTGCCTGGCCGCGCGCGGCCCCGCCGACGTGGTCGCGCTCACCGGGATCGCCCCCGATCCCGGTGACGACGACGCCGCGCGGGCCGCGGCCACGCTCCCTGGCGTCACGCGCGAGATCCTGCCCGCCGCCGGGCTTCCCCTCGTTTACGACGGCATCGCCGACGCCGACGAACCGCTCGACCGGCCGTTCGTCGGCATCGGCGACCGGGCGAAGCTGCGCGCGGGTCTTGACCGGGTCGCGCTGTACGGGCCGCGGGTGCACCTCACCGGGTTCGGTGGTGACGAGGTCGCCTACGGCTGTCCCGTCTACCTCCCCCGGTTGTTGCGCCGCCGGCCCCGGCGGGCGCTGCACGACCTGCGCGGACACCGAGCGCAGGAGGGCTGGCCGTGGATGGCGTGCCTGCGAATGATGCGCCCGCGCGGCTACCGGGACTGCCTCGCCGACATGGCCGATGCGCTCGACCAGGCCCGCCGTGCCACGGTCGGCCACGCGCGCCGTCCGGCCGGTTCCGGCCGATCCCACCCGGGCGTCCTGGCCTCGCTCGACTGGGCCTTTCCGCCTGTGGTCCCGGGTTGGCTCACGCCGACGGCCCTCGACTTGCTGGCCGGAGCGTTCGCGGAGGCCGTCCGGCGCGCCCGGCCGCTGGCCGAGACCCGGGACGGCCACGCCGATCTCTTCGCCATCCGCGCTGGCGCGGCGGTGTTCCGGTTGTTCGACCAGCTCGCCGATCCGGTCGGCCCGCCGCTCGCCGCACCCTTCCTCGACGAGCGGGTGGTCCGGGCGGTGCTGGCGGTGCGGCCCGAAGAGCGCACCGGTCCGTGGGAGTACAAACCGCTACTGCAGGAGGCCATGCGCCGGCTGGTGCCGCAGGAATGCCTGCGCCGCGAGACCAAGGCGGATACCGCCGCCGAGGAGGATCAGGGCCTGCGCACCAGCCAGGACGTCCTGGTGAAGCTGTGCGATGACAGCCCGTTGGCCGATCTCGGCCTGATCGAGTCGGACGCGCTGCGCCAGGCGTGCCGATCTTCGTCCGTACCTGGTCATCGCCACCAGGCGCTGCGACCGACGTTCGCGGCGGACGCGTGGCTGCGGGTGCTCGCGAGCCGGCGGGGCCCTGACTGAGCTACCGGAGGAGTGAGTGATCATGGTGACGCTGCGGCCTGACGTGGTGCGGGCGCCGACCC
Source organism: Frankia sp. CcI156 (assembly GCF_001983015.1). Lineage (NCBI taxonomy): Bacteria > Bacillati > Actinomycetota > Actinomycetes > Frankiales > Frankiaceae > Frankia > Frankia sp. CcI156. Next base: position 36,302 of record NZ_MOMD01000025.1, on the reverse strand, counting down.
AGTACGGAGCGGTGCTCCTCCATATCGACAACGGCCGATACTGGACCCTCAACCCCTCGGGTGACCTGGTGCTGCGGATCCTGCTCGACGGCGGTGACACGGCAGCCGCCGTCCGCGGGCTGTGTGAGACCAGCGAGGTTGACCCGGAGACGGCGCGCCGCGACGTGGAGGGTCTGCTCGCCCAACTCGCGGACGTGGGCCTCATCGAGGCCGAGCCCGAGTCCCGATGGTCACCCGAGACCGAGGCGGTCTGCGATCCCCGGACGCAGGCCCGGTGACCGCGCCGATGGTGGTCGAGCGGCCGGAGGCGAAACCGTCCCTCGCTCGTCGGCTCGGCGCGCTGGTCGCCGTGGGGATCGCGCGGGTGCTCGCGACCCAGTCGCCGGCCCGCATCTGCCGGGTGCTCACGGGGGTGGGCGCGGGCGCCCGCCCGGCCGACTATGGCACCGCGCTCGCCGCCCGGCAGGCGGTGACAGCCGTGAGCCTCACCTGCCGCGGCGCGCGGGGCTGTGTTCCCCGCTCGATAGCGACCGCCCTGCTGTGCCGGTTGACCGGAACGTTCCCGACGTGGCGTGTGGGGGTGCGCACCATCGCGCCGTTCGCCGCGCACGCGTGGGTCGAGGCGGACGGAGTGATCGTCGGGGAGTCGATGCCGGCAGGCTACCTGCGGCCGCTGCTCAGCGTCGGTCCGGGAACGGTAACCGGGCCGCGTCGCGTGGGCTGGCTCCGTCGCGTGGGCGGGCTCCGTGGGAGTGGCGGGCTCCGTGGGAGTGGCGGGCTTCGGGGAAGGGGCGTGCCTCGTGACGAGGGCGTACGTCGTTGAGGGGGAGGGCCGGGGAGCTGCCCGGGGGCCTGCGTCGCGGGGCGTCACGGAACTCTGGGCGCTGCTGCGCGGCCGTCGCGGGGCGGTGGCGATCGCCACGGCGCTGACCGTGGTTGGCACCGCCGTCGGGGTGCTCCAACCGCTGCTCGTGATGCGGGTGATCGACGCCGCGCAGGCGGGGGGTGTTCCCGGCTGGCTCATCGGGGCGCTGCTGGGTCTGTTCGTCGGCCAGGCGGTGATCGACACCGCCGGGCACTACCTGCTCGAGCGCGTCGGCCAGGGCGTCCTGCTCGGCCTGCGCACCAGCCTGATCGGCCACCTGCTGCGGCTGCGCATGCKGGTGTTCGACACGCGGCGGATCGGGGATCTGATCTCCCGTGCGAACACCGACACGACCGTGGTGCGGGAGGCGGTGGCGTACAGCTTCACCGCCCTGGTCACCAGCGTGATCGGCGTCGTCGGCGCCGTCGCCCTGATGATCTGGTTGAACCCCTGGCTGTTCCTGCTCGTGCTCGGGGTGGTGGCGGTGGCCGGGGTCGTGGTACTCGGCGCGCTGTCCCGGATCAGGACGGTGTCCGAACGTGGGCAGGCCAGCGTCGGCGGCATGACCGCCGACCTGGAGCGCGCCCTCGCCGCGATCCGTACCGTGCGGGCGAACCGCGCCGAGGGGCGGGAGGCCGCGCGCATCGGCGACCACGCCGCGGCCGCCTACCAGGCCGGCCTCCGGATGGCGAAGCTGGACTCGATCATCGCCCCCGCGATGCAGCTCGCGGTGCAGGGAAGTGTGCTGGTCGTGCTCCTGGTCGGCGGGGTCCTGGTGGCGCGCGGTTCGGCCTCGCTCGGCAGCCTGGTCGCCTTCCTGCTGTATGCCACCTACCTGGTGATGCCGTTGTCGCAGCTCATCGAGGCGGCGGCGACCATCCAGCGGGGGATGGGGGCGCTGTMGCGGGTCAACGCGGTGTTCGCGCTGCCCCGGGAAGGCGACGACGAGTCCGTGCGCGGTCCGCTGCGCACCGTCGCGGTCGTGGCCCCCGGCGGGACGCGCCCGCCGGCACCATTGTCGCCCTTGTCCTCGTCGCGAGTGTCGTCCTCGTTCTCGTCACGAGGGGAGACGCCGAACCCGCGGGCGCCGTCGATCGAGTTCCGTGACGTCTGGTTCGGCTACGCGCAGACGCCAGTGCTGCGCGGGGTGTCGTTCACGGTGCCGTCTCGCGGGCACGTCGCGCTGGTCGGGCCGTCCGGTGCCGGCAAGTCCACCATCCTGGAGCTTGTCGAGCGCTTCTACGAGCCGGACGCCGGAATGATTCTGTTCGCCGGCCACGACGTCCGCGCGATGCCCCGCGCGACCGCCCGGGGGTGGGTCGGGCTGGTCGAGCAGAACACCCCGGTGCTGCACGGCAGCCTGCGGGACAACATCACCTATGCGGCGCCGGATGCGACCGAGGAGCAGATCGCCGCGGTCCTGGCCACGGCGGGGCTGCGGGACTTCACCGACCGGCTGCCCGAGCGGCTCCGGACTCCGGTCGGTGATCATGGTGTGCTGCTCTCCGGCGGGGAACGGCAGCGGGTCGCGATCGCCCGCGCGCTGCTCGCTCAGCCCGCGGTGCTGCTCCTGGACGAGCCCACGGCCCAGCTGGACAGCGTCAACGAGCAGGCGCTCACTCGCGCGATGAGCCGGATCGCCGCCGAGCGGGCACTGCTGGTCATCGCCCACCGGATCTCCACGGTGCGGGCCGCGGATTTCATCCTCGTGCTGAACGAGGGCCGCGTGGTCGCGCAGGGCTCGCACGAGGAGCTGATGGCGACCAGCGCGTTCTACCGCGGCCTCGCCACGGGCCTGCCGGCCGGTCCCGCCAGCCCCGCCAGCCCCGCCGGGCCGGTCAGCCCGCCAGAGCGCGGGCGAGCCGGGACCGCAGGGCCTCCCGCCCCGGTGAGGTGAGCGCTTCGAGCCCGCTCTCCTCGACGCCGTGACCTGCACTCAGGGCGTTTCCGGGGGAGCCAGGGCGGACTTGCGGATCTTGCCCATCGAGTTGCGGGGGAGCTCGGCCACCAGGTGGATCTCCCGGGGCCGCTTGTGGATGGACAGCTCCCGCGCCACGAAGTCGATGAGCGCCTCGCTCGCCGTCTCGTTTGCCGTCTCGCTCGGTGTCCCGTCCGACGCCCTGCCCGGTATCCCGCCTGGTGCCCCGCCCGCCGCACCGGCCAGGTCGGGGGCGACGACGAAGGCGGCGATGCGCTGCCCGAGGTCGTCGTCCGGCAGCCCGACGACGGCGGCCTCGCGCACGGCCGGGTGGGCCAGCAGTACGGCCTCGACCTCGCCCGCGCCCACCCGGTAACCGCCGCTCTTGATGAGGTCGGTGGATCGGCGCCCGACGATTCGGTGGTGGCCGTCCGGGGCGACGACCGCGGCGTCACCGGTGCGGAACCAGCCGTCCGCGGTGAACGACGCGGCGGTGACCTCCGGGCGCCCCAGGTACCCGTCGAACAGGGTGGCACCGCGGACCTGCAACTCGCCGATGCTCTCCCCGTCCGCGGGCAGCTCGGTCCCCGTCTCGTCGTCCACGAGCCGGGCCCGCACCCCCGGCAGGGTGGTACCGACCCAGCCCGCCCGGCGCTCCCCGTCCGCCCGGGCGCTGATGGTGATCAACGTCTCGGTCATCCCGTACCGTTCGATCGGGGCGAGGCCGGTGAGCCCGGTGAGCCGGTCGATCACCGGCCTCGGCAGGGGGGCACTGCCCGAGACGAGCAGCCGGGCCGAGACCAGGGCGCGGGCGGTGGTCGGATCGTCGCAGACCCGGGACCACACGGTCGGCACGCCGAAGTACAGGGTCCCCCCGGCCGCCGCGTACGCCGTCGGGGTCGGGCGGACGGTGTGGATCAACCGGCTGCCGACCCGCAGCKCCCCGAGCACACCCAGGACCAGGCCGTGGACGTGGAACAGCGGCAGCCCGTGCACGAGCGTGTCCTCGGGCGTCCAGGCCCAGGCGTCRGCGAGGGCGTCCAGATCGGCGGCGATGGCCGGGGCGGACAGCACCACGCCCTTGGGGGCTCCGGTCGTCCCGGAGGTGTAGAGGATGAGCGCCGGTCCGGTTTCCCCGGACCCGGACCCGGAGCCGGAGCCGGCAGACCCCGACCGTGCGGTGAGATCGACCGGCACGGTGGGGATCGCGAGGTTGTCCCAGGCGGGCCTGCCGAGCAGCAGGGCGGCGCCCGAGTCGCGCAGGATGTGACCGCGTTCCCGCGGCCCGGAGTCAGGCGGCACGGGTACCGCCGGCACCCCGGCGAGCAGGCAGCCGACGACCGAGACGACGGTGGCCATCGTCGCCTCGGCGTGCACGGCCACCGCCGGCGCGCCGGCCACCCGACCGGCGACGACGGACGCGGCCGCGAAGAGCTCTGCGCGGGTGAACTCGACCTCCCCGACCCGGACGGCGGGGCCGTCGTGCTCGCCGGCAGGCAGTGGGAGCAGGGTCACTCCGTCATGCTCCCATGGCCGAACCCGTCAACGCTCAGCTCCGCCCAGACCGCCGCCGAGGTGCGGTGCGCGTCGATGCATCAGCGCCGCTCCAGTTCTGTGGGCCGCTCCAGTTCCGTGGKCCGCTCCAGTTCTGTGAGCCACTGGTGGAGGACCGCGGCGGTGGAGGCGGCGTGTTCGTTCATCATCGTCTGGTGATTGCCGGCGGCGTCGAGCCTTTCGTGCTCCATCACCCAGTCGGTCACCCAGGCCTGGCCCTCCCCGTCGGGGTTCTCGGCGACCGCCTGCTGGGGCATGCGCTCCATCGCCCGGACGAGGACGACCGGCGCGTTGACGGCGGTCGGCCRCCAGCCCTCGAACAGGTCCAGGTAGGCGCCCTGCGCGGTGACCTGTGCCTCCGTCATCAGCGCGAAGGCCTGGTCGTTGAGGGCGACGCCGCGAAGCTCCTCCTGGATGTCACCCTCGGGGATGCGGTCCCCGGGCAGCCACGTGTCGAGCAGCACCACCGCCCTGGGGTGGATCCCGCGGGTCTCCAGCCGGGCCGCGATCGCATGTGCCAGCCWGCCACCCGAGGAGTAACCCGCTAGCACGAGGGGGATCTCGTCGAACGCCCGGGCGATGGTCTCGGCATGCAGGTCGACGACGAGATCCGCGGTGGCCGGAAGCAGCTCCCCGTCGCCGAATCCGGGATGCGGYAGCGCGTACACGTCCCGCCGGCCATGCAGGTGCAGGGCGAGGCGGGCGAAGTTGTGCGGTCCCGACGGGGCAACCATCGAGGGCAGGCAGACGATGGTGGGCCTGGCCGGACCCGAGGCGAGTCTCACCGGCGCGGCGGGCGCGCCGAAGGCCTCGACGGTGCRGAAGACGGGCCTGAGCCGGGCGGCGGCCCGCAGGACACCGACGCCCTCGGCGAACTTGCCGTCCGTGCACGCCTGCCGGTACAGCTCGCGCACGCCGATCGGCGCGACCTGCGTCCCGGCCCGCGCGGGGGGTCCGCCGGGCACGATGTCCRGGTGCCGCTGGGTGGCGAGGGTGGYAAGGGTGGCAAGGGTATCGAGATGGCGGGTGAGCTCGCAGACCGTCGGATGCTCGAAGACGACGGGCGTGGCCAGGGTGAGGCCGGTGGCGGCGGCCAGTCGGCGGCTGAGCTGAACCGAGGCCAGTGAGTCGAAGCCGAGTTCGAGGAAGCGGCGCTGCGGGTCCACGTCGTCGGGCGACGGGTACCCGAGGATGGCCGCGGCCTCCGCCCGCACGAGGTCGAACAGCGCGCGGGCGCGGGCAGGCCCGGGCAGCGTCCCGTAGTCCACCCGGGCGGGGGGCGCGTCGGTGCCGGTCGGGTCGGCGTCCCCCTCGGGTCCGGCCGTCGTGGACCGGCTCCATAGATCGTCGAAGAAACGCCCGGGGCGGGCGGCGGTGAAGGGTGGGAGGAAGCGCTCCCAGTCGACGTCGGCGACGGTGAGCGCGGCCTGCCCGCCCGCGACCGCCCGGGTGAGCGCGGTGACCGCCGCGTCGGGGGGCAGCGGGGTCAGGCCACGGCGGCCCAGGTAGTCACGGAACGTGGCCTCGGCGCCCATTCCGGCATCGGCCCACGGGCCGAACGCGACAGAGGTGGCGGCGAGACCAAGCGCGTGCCGCCGCGCGGCGAGGGCGTCGAGGTAGGCGTTGCCCGCGCTGTAGGCGGCCTGGCCGCCACTGCCCCAGGTCGCCGACACCGACGAGAACAGGACGAAGGCCTCCAGCCTGGTGTCGCTGGTGTCGCTGGTGCCGGTGATCCCGTCGGTGTCGCTGGTGTCGCTGGTGCCGGTGATCCCGCCGGTGCCGTCGAGTAGCCGGTCGAGGCCGGCGGCGCCGGCGACCTTTCCGGCCACGACCTCCGCGAACTCCCCGAGATCGAGTTTGTGTAGGGCGGTCACCTGCCCCATGACACCGGCCGCGTGCACGACGGCGGACACCGGSCGGCCCGCCTTGGCCAGTCTCCGCAGCAGGGCGGCGAGCTGTTCGTGCTCTCCCACGTCGCAGGCCTCGATGGTCGCCTCGGCGCCGAGGGCGGCGAGTTCGGCGCGTAGGTCCTCCGCCCCCGCAGCCGCGGGGCCACGGCGGCTGACGAGGACGATCCGGCGCGCACCGTCGCGGGCGAGCCGGCGGGCGGCATGCGCGCCGAGGGCGCCGGTGCCACCGGTGATCAGGACCGTGCCGTGAGGCCGCCACGCTGGCGGGACGGTGTCGGTCGGTGCACCGACGGTGTTGTCTGCTGCACCGACGGTGTCGGCTCTGACGAGGCGGGGTACCAACAGCCCGGTGGCACGGGCGGCGAGCTGGTCCTCGCTACCGGGGGCGGTGAGGGCGGAGCCGAACCACGCCAGCGTCTGATCGTCGAGGTTGGTCGGGATGTCGATCAGACCGCCCCAGGCGTCGGGGTCCTCCAGGGCGAGGGCGCGGCCGAGTCCCCACATCATGGCCTGGTCCGGGGTGGTGACGGGGTCGTCGGGACCGGTGGTGACCGCGCCGCGGGTGACRCACCACAGCGGTGCGGACACGTCGAGGTCGTGTAGCGCCTGGACGAGCGGGACGGTGAGGGCGAGCCCGGTGGTCAGCGCCGGATGGATGCGGTGCGGCGTGTCGTCGAGGGCGAGCAGGGACAGGACGCCGCGTACCGCCTGCACCGTCTTCTTCCCGGCGGGGCCGCCGCCCGACGGCGGTATGGCGCCCGACGGCGGTATGGCGTCGGGCAGCGGTATGGCGTTCGACAGCAGCGCCGCGACCCGGGCGCGGTCGGCGTCGTCGCCGGTGAGGGTGAGGGTGACGGCCGTGCCGCCGAGGCGTTCGATGATCCARCAGATGCGGGAGAGCATGTCCTCGTCGACGGCGGCGGCCGGGGTCAGCACCGGCCACACGCCGGACAGCGGTGGCGTCGCGGTGGCCTGGGCCGTCACGGCGATGGCCTGGGCCGTCACGGCGGTGGTGACGTCCTCGGAGTCCAGGGGCCGCCACTCGGTGCGGTAAGACCAGCCGTCCGGGTCCGCCGCGCGGGCCGTCCCGACGGTCGGGCTACGGGGCGCGGGGACAGCGGTGGTCCCGTCGAGCCAGTAGCGCCTGCGCTGGAACGGGTAGGTGGGCAGCTCCCGGTGCCGGGCGCCGCGTCCCCGGTACAGGGCGCGCCAGTCGACGTCGACGCCGTGGACGTGCAGCTCAGCCAGGGCGGTGAGGAGGGTGTCGGGTTCGGGGCGGCCGGCGCGGGACGCCGCCGCGGCCACCGTGTCCCGGGCGTCGCGGGTGTTCTGGGCGTCCCGGGTGCTTTGGGTGCTTTGGGTGCGCTGGGTCTTCTCGGTGCGCTGGGCGTCGGCGGCTAGGCAGGCCGGCAGGAGCGCGGTCAGGACGGCGTCGGGACCGAGTTCGAGGTAGGCGACGGCGCCTTCGCGGTGCAGGCGACGGGCGGCGTCGAGGAAACGGACGGGTTCGCGGACGTGGCGTACCCAGTGGTCGGGGGTGGTGAGCCCGGCCTGGAGGTCGAGGTCGCCGGTCCGGGTGGAGACGACGGGGATGGCCGGCGGGGAGTAGGTGATCTTCTCGGCGACGGCTCGGAACCGGTCGAGCATGTCGTCCATGTGCGGGGAGTGAAAGGCGTGGCTGACCGTCAGCCGCCTGATGGCGCGGCCGCGCTCGGCCCAGCCGACGGCGACGCGTTCGACGAGGTCGGCGTCGCCGGCGATGACGGTGGCGCTCGGGCCGTTGACGGTGGCGATCTCGACCCGCCCGGCGAGTCCGGCGAGGGACTCGGCGACCTCCGCCTCGCCGGCGCGGATGGCGGTCATGGCTCCGCCGGCGCGGCAGGCCTGCATGAGCCGGCCGCGGGCCGCGACGAGAGCGCAGGCGTCGTCGAGGGTCCACACTCCGGCGACGTGGGCGGCGGTGAGCTCGCCGATGGAGTGCCCGGCGAGGATCCCCGGGGCGAGACCCCAGGATTCGAGGAGCCGGAACAGCGCGGTCTCGAAGGCGAACAGCGCGGGCTGGGTGTACTCGGTGCGGTCGAGCGCCGCCGCGCCCGGGGAACCGGCGGGGGCGAACATGACGTCGCGCAGTGGGTGTTCGAGATGCGGCGCAAAGTGGGCACAGACGTCGTCGAGGGCGTTGGYGAAGACCGGGTAGGTCGCATGGAGTTCGCGGCCCATCCCGGGGCGTTGGCTGCCCTGGCCGGTGAACAGGAAGGCGGTTGCCCCCCGGGCGGTTCCGCTTCGGCGGAGCGCCGGTCGGACCGTGCCCAGGACCAGCCCGGCGCTGGGACGGGCCTCGGCCAGAGCAGCCAGGGTCCCGGTCAGGGTCCCGGTCCCGGTCAGGTGTGTGCCGCTGCCGCACGCCGCCGATCCGCGGACGACGGCGACGGCACGGTGCTCGAAGTGGGTGCGACCCGCCATGGTGTATCCCGCGTCCAGGGGAGAGATCTCGGGATGGCGCTCCAGGTGCGYGCCGAGCCGGGCGGCCGCCGAACGTAGCGCCGCGTCGCAGCGGCCGGACAGGACGACAGGCACCGGGGCGCTCGCCGGGTTCTCTCCGGCGCGGTCCGCACCCATGGCGTCCGTTTCCGGCCCGGGTGGTGCTTCCTCGATCACGGCGTGAGCGTTGGTGCCGCTTACCCCGAACGCCGACACCGCCGCCCGTCGCGGCCGGCCGTCCCGGCGCTGCCAGGGGACGTTTCCAGTGAGCAGGGCGACGTCGCCCGCCGACCAGTCCACGTGCGGGGACGCCTCGCGCACGTGCAGGGTCCGCGGCAGGACGCCGTGCCGCATCGCCTGCACCATCTTGATGATCCCGGCGACGCCGGCGGCGGCCTGGGTGTGGCCGATGTTCGACTTCAGGGACCCGAGGTAGACGGGCCGCCGTGCCGCACGGTCCTGGCCGTAGGTGGCAATGACGGCCTGGGCCTCGATCGGGTCACCGAGCGTCGTGCCGGTGCCGTGCGCCTCCACCGCGTCGACGTCGGCGGCGCGCAGCCCGGCGTTGGCCAGCGCCTGGCGGATCAGGCGCTGCTGGGACAGGCCGTTCGGCGCGGTCATCCCGTTGCTGGCGCCGTCCTGGTTGATCGCGGTGCCACGCAGGACCGCGAGGACGTGATGGCCGTTACGGTGGGCGTCGGAGAGCCGTTCCAGCAGCAGCACGCCCGCGCCGTCGGCCCAGCCGGTGCCGTCGGCGTCGGCGGAGAACGCCTTGCACCGCCCGTCCGACGCYAGGCCCCGCTTGCGGCTGAACTCCACCAGGATCCCTGGGGTCGACATCACGGTCACCCCACCGGCCAAGGCGAGGTCGCATTCGCCGGCCCGCAGCGCATGGCCGGCCAGATGCACCGCCACCAGGGACGAGGAACACTGGGTGTCGATGGTCAACGCGGGCCCTTCCAGGCCAAGCGTGTAGGAGACGCGGCCGGCGATCACGCCGGAGGCGTTGCCGGTGAGTAGTTGTCCCTGGGCTTCGGCGGGCGCCGCATGCCAGGCGGGGCCGTAGTCCTGCAGCGACACCCCGGTGAAGACGCCGGTCCGGCTGCCCCGCAGCGACCGTGGGTCGATGCCCGCGTGCTCCAGCACCTCCCAGGAGATCTCCAGCATCAGCCGCTGCTGCGGGTCCACGGCATGTGCCTCGCGCGGACCGATACCGAAGAATCCCGGGTCGAACAGCGCGATGCCGGGCAGGAACCCGCCATGGCGGGTGTAGGCGGTGCCAGGCTGATCGGGATCAGGGTCGTAGAGCGCGTCGAGGTCCCAGCCCCGGTCGTCGGGCAGGCCGCCGACGGCATCCCGGCCCTCTCGCACCAGGTCCCACAGGGCTTGCGGTGAGTCGACGCCGCCGGGCAGCCGGCAGGCCATGCCGATGATGACTACGGSATCATGGCCCYGGAACGGCTCCGAGCCGACCTCGCCGGTGGCAGGAACGGCGGTGGCCGGCGGGACGGCCGCGGGGACGGCGGCGGGGACGGCGGCGGGCTCGTCGATACCCAGCAACTCACGGCGCAGATGGTCGGCGAGGGCCTCGGGGGAGGGYCGGTCGAACAACAGCGTCGCGGGCAGGCGCAGACCCGTCGCAGCGGACAGTTCGTCTCGCAGCCGATCGGCGATGCCGCGGTACACCCCGAGACCACGCCAGGAGGACTCCCGGCCGAGGATGGCCGCGTCGCCGCTGCGCTCGGTCAGCACGGCGACCCGGCCGGCTATCAGGTCCAGCAGGAGCTCGCGCTGGGCCGTCTCCGATCGGCCGGTCAGCCGCAGACGCCACGCCTCGCTCGCCCCACCACCGGTGCCGCGCGGCGATCGTGCCTGGATTTCGCGCGTATCGCGCATGCAAACTCCCAGCGTCCTATGCAATGAGGAAACGACGCGTCGGCGACAGCCGCGTCCGTCGCCGGGCGTTCGCCTTCGTTCGTTTCGGCCACGGGTCGACGGACAACGAAGAAGGCCGCCACGGACCAAAGCCAGGGCCAGCCGTCAGCGCTCGGTACGGAGTGGGACAAAGTCCCGGAAAGCCGGGGCCGAGAACGACTTGGAATATCTCCTCTGGACGCGGAAGGGCATGGCTCAGGCAACCGGCGAGGAGTCGGAGCGCGGAGCCGTCCGCTCTCCGTAGAGAGTGTGACGCCCCCATCTCCTCAGGGTACGACCATGCCGGCCGGGGTGCGTGTCGTCGGTCACGTGTGAACAAGCATGAACGCCATGGTGCCCGACGCTGCGTTTGGGCTTCAAACGTCCTGGCGCGATCGGGCCATGTGAGAATTTACCCGGCCATCCTATGCGCAGGTCCCGGAGCGCTCCTGGTACCTTGGCGTACAGATGTCTGCTCTTCCTGTTCCTGGGTTCGTAGGTGATCAGGACTTCGAAGGCCACACCGATCGCGGAGCCGGCGTGCAACGTGTCGGGGATCGCATTTCACCAGGAATTGCTACCCGATACGGCGGTGATTTTCCATCCCATGGCCGCCGGCGGCCGCCGTGCCCGGCGGCGGCTGATATACCCGCGGACCGCTGCCGCGGCTCGGTGGTGGGACGCGGTCGCGGGGCAGGTGGCGGAGGTCGCCGACCAGGCCTGTCCGGACGAGGCGCACAGCTATTCTTGATCCTCCTGGCCGACGCGCTACGCTCGCCTGTTGTGTCCGACACTGCCGCCACGTCGGCGACCGACACTGCCGCCACGTCGGCGACCGCGCCCGGATCCGGTGACGTCACCGGATCCGGGTCCCCCGGGCCGGTGAGTTCCGCCGACTCCAGCTTCGCCGACTCCATCCCCTCCGCTGTGCGCGTCACCGTGGTAGGTATCGGGGCCGACGGCTGGGCGGGGCTGGCGCCGACGGCACGTGAGGTGGTGCGCGGGGCCGCCGTGCTGTTCGGCGCCGATCGCCAGCTTGCCCTCGTGCCCGAAAGGATCGACGGCCAGCCCGTTGGAGGCCGGCGGGTGTCGTGGCCGTCCCCGCTGCTGCCGGCCCTGCCCCGCCTGCTGGCCGGGCACGCCGGCACCGGCGCTCAGGCGGGGCAGGGTGAGCTCTGTGTTCTCGCGAGTGGTGATCCGATGTTCTTCGGGATCGGCACCACTCTGGTCCGGCTGCTGGGAGCGCACCGGGTGCGGGTCCTGCCCCATCCTTCGTCGCTCTCCCTGGCCTGCGCGCGGCTCGGGTGGGCCGTGGACGACGTCGACGTGGTGAGCGCGGTCGGACGTCCCCTCGCGCAGGTGCAGGCCGCACTGGCGCCGCGTCGACGGCTGCTCGTCCTCAGCTCCGACCGGGCCACGCCCGTCGAGTTCGCCACCTTGCTCGTCGGGCGCGGGTACGGCGAGAGCCTGCTGACGGTTCTCGACCGGCTCGGGGGGCCGGACGAGGCGTACCAGAGCGCCCCCGCCTCCGCCTGGGTCGAGGCCGGTGCCCGGGCCTGGGTTCGGGCACCGGCCGCCGTGGAGCACCCGGGCGGGGCCGCCTCGGCCGTGCCGCCGGGGTCAGCTGTGTCGCAAGGGTCGGTCGTGCCGCAGGTGCCGTTGCGCGAGCCGGCGGACCTCAACGTCGTCGCCGTCGAGCCGGTGCCCACGCCGTCCGCCCCGCACCGCTCGCGGACGCCGGGCTTGCCTGATGACGCGTTCGAGCACGACGGTCAGATCACCAGGCGGGAGATCCGGGCGGTGACCCTGGCCCGGCTCGGACCGGTCCCGGGCGAACTGCTGTGGGACGTCGGATCGGGCTCGGGCAGCATCGCGATCGAGTGGATGCGCACCCATGGCACCTGTCGCGCGATCGCGATCGAGCCGCGGGCGGAGCGCGCCGACCGGATCCGGCGCAATGCCACGGCTCTCGGCGTGCCGGCGCTGCGGATCGTGCCCRGCCGGGCGCCCGAGGCCCTGGCCGGGCTGCCGGCGCCGGATGYGGTCTTCATCGGGGGCGGCCTCACGACCCCCGGGCTGCTCGACGCCTGCTGGGCGGCGCTGGGCGGACGTGGCCGGCTCGTCGCCAACGCCGTCACCCTCGAATCCGAGGCGCTCCTCGTCTCCTGGCATGCCCGCCTGGGCGGTGATCTGGTCCGGTTGTCAGTGAGTCGGGCGGCCCCGATCGGTGGCTTCACCGGATGGCGCCCGGCGAGGCCGGTGACCCAGTGGACGGTGTGGCCCGCCGCCCACCGATCCGTCGATCCGTCGAAAATGTAGAAGGTTGACGGTCTCCAGAGCGTGCCCAACCCTCTACAGTTCGATTCAGCCGAGCAGGTCCAGCACGCACCGGTCGGCCGGACCGCCGGGGATCGCGTGGTCGGGGGCGGCGAGGTGCCGGTGCCAGAGATCGGCGGCGCCCTGCGTGTCGCCGGCCTCGATGAGGTCGATGAGCGTGGCGTRGATCCGGCGGGTCGCACGGGCGGACGATCGGTCATCGGCGGCGACCGCGGCAAGGCTGGTCTCCTCCGGACGGTTGTCGGCACCGGGGTGACCGCCGTGGCTGTTTGTGAGCTCCACGAGATGCAGGAGCATCCCGGTGATCACGGTCAGTGACTTGTTTCCGGTCAGCTCCACCACGGCCAGGTGAAAGGCGGCCTGGGCCGAGGCGAGCGCGACGGGATGGTCGGCGGCCTCGTCACCCTCGTGGAGGAGCTGGCGCAGCCGGGCGACGTCGGCGGGATCACGCCGTTCGGCGAGCAGCGCCGCGCACGGCGGCTCGATGACGGCACAGGCCTGGTGGACGTCGCCCAGGGTGGCGCCGCGGTGTTCGAGGACGAGACCGGCGTAGCGCGCGGCAACCTCGGGGCTCGGGGTGTGGACCCGCGCGCCGCCGTGGGCCCCGCGCCGCACGAAGATCAGCGCTTCCGCCTCCAGCACCCGGAACGCCTCGCGCAGGGTGGGGCGCGAGACTCCGAACTGCGCCATCAGCGTGGGTTCGGGCGGTAGGGCGTCACCCTCGCTGAGCTCGCCGCGGATGATCYGCCGCCGCAGCTGGCTGGCGACGAGTTCCGCGGTCTTGGGTACCCGCACCCGCTGGCCGACCGGGGACGCGGCGGCCGGGACGTGGGCGGGCGAGACCGGGGGCGCCGGGTTCGGGGTGGCCTCCGTGGTGGATGCCCCGGCGACGGACGTGCCCGGGATGGTTCCCGCCGGAGCGGCTGGCCATGCCATGAGCGGTCCTCCTGCACGGCGGGCGTCGATTGTTGCCTAATGATCGTCGGATATCGGTGGACTGTGTGGCATATTTATGTTAACAGACGACGATTCGTCCGGATTGTCGGCATCGTGGCCTCGACATCATGCGTGTCGAAAGAGTGCGCCCGATCCACAGCACGACTCCGACGTGRCCTGACGTGGTAGGGCCTGACGTGCTTGATCCGAAGCCCGACCGTCTCGTTCCTTCGCGCGGGTGCTTGTCGGCCGCGGTCGCCCTGACGATCGACGACGGTCCGCATCCGGTGTGGACGCCGCGGATGCTCGACGTCTTGCGCCGCAACCGGGTCCAGGCAACGTTCTGCCTGGTCGGGGCCCAGGCACACGCGCACCGGGACCTGGWGGGCCGCATCATCGCCGAAGGGCACTCCGTCTGTAACCACGCGATGACCCATCCCCAGCCGTTCAGTCATCGCACACCGGCGCAGATCCGGGCCGAGATGGTCCGCGCCCAGTCGGTCATCGTCGACGCGGGTGGGAAACCGCCCCGGCTCTTCCGCGCGCCGGGTGGTGACTGGTCGCCGGCCGTGCTCGCCGCGGCCGCGAACCTCGGCATGACCGCGATCGGCTGGGACGTGGACCCCCGGGACTGGGCCCGACCGGGCACGCCGCGGATCGTGCGCTCGCTGACCGCGGCGCGGCCGCGTCCCGGGCCGCGACCGGCGGTGATGGTGACCTGGTGTTTCGTGGATCGGGGTTCGCCGTCGGTGAGGGTTCATCGGCACCGGGCGGGGCACGTTCCTGGCGTTGGCCACGGAAGGAGCTCCCGATGACCCACGTCGCCGACATCGACTCCCCCTGGTTGGGCGCCTGGCATATTCCCCGCAGCCGGGGTGTGGTCAGTGGTCTGCTGCTGATGCTCCTGGGCGTGTGGGGGGCGCTGATTCCGTTCGTCGGGCCGTACTTCGACTTCGCCTTCACCCCGAACAGCGCCTGGACCTGGACGTCGGCCCGCTTCTGGTTGGAGGTGCTGCCGGGTGCCGCCACATTCGTCGGTGGGTTCCTGCTGCTGATGAGCTCCACCCGCGGCACCGCCGCGCTGGGTGCGTGGCTCGCGATCGTCGCCGGCGCCTGGTTCGTCGTCGGCCCGACGCTGGCGGGACCCTGGGACCTCGGCGCGCTCGGCCGGCCGGTCGGTGGGTCCGCCCGGCAGGCGCTCGTCTGGATCAGTTTCTTCTACGGCCTCGGCGCCGTGATCCTCTTTCTCGGTTCGACCGCGTGGGGTCGGCTGAGCGTGCGGGGGGTGCGCGACGTGGCCGCGGCGCGCCGTCAGCGGGAACTGCGGGAGCAGGCGGCCATGCGTCCGGGCCCCCTGGCGGAGTCGGAGGTCTATCCCAGCGACCGCCTCAGTGCCCCGGCCCCGGCCGAGGGGGCCCCGGCCGAGGGGGCCCCGGCCGAGGGGGCCGAGGAACGCACGGGCGCGTTCGGCCGTCATCGGCGCCGCAGCCACCGCTGACGGAAGGATCCATCGGGGAGGAACAGGGGAAGCGTGCGTCTCAGGGTGGGCCGTGCGTCTCAGGGCCGGCCGTGCGTCTCAGGGCCGGCCGTGCGTCTCAGGGCCGGCCGTGCGTCTCAGGGCCGGCCGTGCGTCTCAGGGCCGGCCGGGTGCCTCGGCCCGGAGTGGTTTCGTGGGTCGGCGCCGGCGAAGTCCTGCGTCCAGTAGGTGCCGTACGCGCCGCCGGTGGCGTAGCCCACGCCGATGGCGGTGAAGGCACAGGTGAGGATGGTCGCCCGCCGATCGGCGCTGTCCATCCACATCTGCACGGTCCGAGCCGCGGTGAGCGATCCGGCGGCGATGTTCTCCCCGACGAGATCGGCGGTGTATCCGCGGGCGGCCAGCCGCTTGTCGAGGCCGCGACCGTCCCTACCGGTGTAGCCGAAGTAGCCGTTCGCCGCCATGTCGGTGCTGTGCGCCTGCGCCGCGGCTGCCAGCCGGGCGTCGACCGTCAGCGCGCCGCAGCCCGCTCGGGCCCGCTCGATGTTGGTCAACCGGACCACCTCGGCGGCCTCGGTGCCGGTCCGGGGCGGGGCGACGGGCGGCGTCCGCCTCGGAGCCGGCGCGGACGTGCTCGTGCCCAGCGCGACGCTCGTGCCCGGTGCGACGCTCGTGTCCGGTGCGACGCTCGTGTCCGGTGCGACGAGGGGTGCCTGCACCGGAACCGGCAGGCGGGTAGCGTCCGGCAGGCCCGCGGACGGTTCGTCGGTCCGCGACGGTAGCGGGGTCGTGGTCGTGGCCGTGGCCGTGGACAGGCCGGACGACGCCGTCGACGATGTCCTCGCCGGCTCCGCGACCGGCTCCGCGGTCGGGTGCGTGGTCGGCTGGGCGAACGACCCTGCGGTGAGCTCCGTGCGCGCCGCCCCGGACGGGTGCGGCGGGACGGGAGTCGCGGCGATCGTGATCTCCTGGTCGGCCCGGGCTCCCGTAGACGGCGTCGCCGACGCTGCCCTGCCGGCGGGAAACGCCTGGCAGGCCGTGGTGAGCGCCGCTGCGAGGGCGGCCACGGACGCGGCGGCGATGACGGTCGTGAACCGAAGCGAACCCAGCCGAACCGAACCCATAAGGCCTCCTCGGGTCTCCCCCCCGGGAGCAATACGAGCAAAGATAACTAATTCCGCGTGTGGCGCTCCTCGCCTGTCATCGTGTGGTCCAGCTGTGGTAGGSCCGGAACCGGATGCGCTGGCCGGGCCGGCATTGCGCGGCCAGGTGCAGATCCTCGGACGCGACGACGCCCAGCATGGGATAACCCCCGGTGACCGGATGGTCGACGAGGAAGAGGACCGGCCGCCCGTCCGGGGGGATCTGGATCCCCCCGGTGACGACGGCCTCCGAGGGCAGCTCCGCGGTGATCCGGCGGCGCGGCGCCGGCCCGACGAGCCGTACGCCGACCCGGTCGCTCTGGGCCGTCACCTCATAGGACGCGGAGAACAGCGTGGGCAGCGCGTCCGCGGTGAACCAGTCGTCGCGGGGGCCGGCGAGGACCCGCAGGGTCGGTTCGTCCGGGTACTGGGCGAGCGGKGCGAGGTCGACGGTTGGCGGGTCCGCGCTGTCGGCCGCCCGCGGCAGCCGCCGACCGGTGCTCAGCGGTTGCGGACCGATCCCGGAGAGGGTGTCACTCGATCGTGAGCCGAGCACCGGGGGGACACCGATCCCCCCGCGAATTCCGAGGTAGGTGCGCAGGCCCCGGTCGGGTGCCCCGATCCGCAACAGCGCGCCGGCGGGCACGTCCACCGGGGAGTACATGCTGATCTGGCGACCGGCGAGTTCCAGCGGGCACGGCGCGCCGGTCAGCGCGATCAGCGCCGGATCCGTGAACCGTGCGGTGAGGCCGCCGTAGGTGAGCTCGACCGCCGCCGCGGTCGCGACGTTGCCGACGAGCCGGTTCGCCAGCAGCAGACTGCGACGGTCGGCCGCGCCGGACCGGGTGATGCCCAGGTGCGCGAGCCCGGGCCGGCCGAGATCCTGGACCGTGGCGAACGGACCTGGCGCGACGATTTCGATCATGAAATCCCGATCATGACATTTCGATCACGACATCGACCGGGCGGCGTCAGCAATGGCGTCGGCGTCGGCGATGAACCGCACCCGCGTGCCCGGGGCCAGCACGGCGGGCGGCTCCCGGTCGGGATCGAAGACCCGCAGGTCGGTATGGCCAATCAGCCGCCATCCGCCGGGCGAGGTCCGCGGGTAGACACCGCTGAACTCGTCGGCGATGGCGACCGCGCCCGCGGGGACCCGGGTGCGCGGGCTGTCCCGGCGTGGCACGCGCAGCGCCGGGTCGAGGCCCGCGATGTAGGCGAAGCCGGGAGCGAAGCCACAGAACGCGACCCGGTGCCGGCCACGTACGTGCCGGTCCACGACCTGCGCCGGAGTCAGTCCGCTGAGCCGGGCGACCTCGGCCAGATCGGGACCGTCGTAGCGCACCGGTATCGTCACGACGTCCCGGTCGAGCGGGGGACCGGCCTGCGGCGCGGGGCCGGACGAGGGATCGGGACCGGCCTGCGGCGCGGGACCGGAGGAGGGCGTGGGGCCGGAGGAGGGCGTGGGGCCGGACGTGCCGGGCTGAGCCCCGGCGGCGCGCAGCAGGGCGGCGCTCAGGCGTCTGGCGTCGGTCGCCGCGGGATCGAACGCGACCAGCACCGTCCGCGCCGCGGGAACCAGTTGGATGATCCCGACCGGGGCGATCCGCCGCAGCCGCGCGTAGAGGGCCTCGGCCTCGGTCAGGCCGGCCACCTCGACGAGCAGTGCCTCGTCACCGCAGGGCAGGATGCGCATCGCGATCCTCTCAGCTGAACGGGATCAGGGGGACACCCGCGTCGAACAGGGCTTGGCGCAGCCGTCTGACCATCTCGACCGCGCCCGGCGTGTCCCCGTGCACGCAGAGAGAGCGGGCGCCGACGTCCACCGGTGTGCCCTGCTGGCTGACGACCACGCCCTTGATCGCCATCCGCACGCCGCGCGCGACGATGACGTCGGGATCGTGCAGGACGGCGCCGGCCGTGCGCCGGGAGACCAGAGTGCCCGCGGCCGTGTAGTCGCGGTCGGCGAACGCCTCGCCGACCGCGGTCAGGCCGGCCTCGCTCGCGCGCCGCAACCACGCCGATCCGGGCAGGCCCAGGACCGGCAGCGTCGCGTCGTAGCAGCGGATGGCCTCGACGACGGCCTGCGCCTGCTCCTCGTCGGTGACGATGGCGTTGTAGAGGGCGCCGTGCGGCTTGACGTAGCGAACCCGGTCGCCGGCCGTCCGGGCGAAGGCGTCCAGCGCGCCGAGCTGATAGAGGACGTCGTCACGTAGATCGTCGGGGTCCATGTCGATGCGGCGACGACCGAAGCCGGCGAGGTCGCGGTAGCTGACCTGGGCGCCGATGCGGACTCCGCAGCGGACCGCCTGCTCGCACRTCCGCCGCATCGTCGCGGGGTCGCCGGCATGGAACCCGCAGGCGATGTTGGCGCTGGTGACCAGGTCRAGTAGGGCCTCGTCCTCGGTGAGGCGCCAGACCCCGAAACCCTCGCCGAGGTCGGCGTTGAGATCGAGGGGACGCGGCGGATCCGCCGGAGGCGGTGGTGCGACGGGATGTGCCCGTCCGGCCGGAGGCGGTGGCTCGACCGGGTTCGGTGGATCGGCCTCCCCGGTGGTCGCCCGGTCTGGCCGAGGTCGCTCCCGCCTGCCGGGATCTCGCTGGTCGCCCATGCTGCCAATTGTTCACCACCTCGGCACTGGCGATCCGCCCCCGTCGGCACGGTGGCGGGTGAGCCATCCGGTCACCTTGTGCGGCTTGAGATCCAGGCCGGCCAGGATCCTGCCGACCTGAGAGGCGGATATCGGGGCGAAGACGGTGCCCGCGACCTGGGCGGCGATCGCCGCATGAGTCCAGGTGACGGCGGGCCCGGGCGGGGTGGCGGTGGCCGCGGCGACCACCGCCACGCGCGCCAGGTCGTCATAGCGGCGCGGGTGCTGTCAGGTTCTCTGTGTGCGGGTTCGTCGGGTAGATGATCCGCCGTACCGCCGCCGGGAACGGTCCGGACAAGATCGCCGCTTAACAGTTGGAGCCGTGGGATGGCTAGGTTGCCTCGACGGCTGCGGCGGGCTCAGGCTTCAGCGCCCGGATGATCGGCTGCGCCGCCGCGAGCGACTCGATCAGACGCTGATACCGGTCGGTGCCCAGGGCGTCGGCAATATGCGCCTCGAATGCCTCAACCGTCTCGTGGGCACTGACGCGGGCGCGGGCGCCCGCGTCAGTGAGGTACAGGCCGATGCCGCGGCTGCCGGGAACCAGCTTGCGCTCGATGCAGCCGAGCTTTTCCAGCCGCGCGGCGATCTGGCTCAGCGCCTGCTGGGTCTGTGGTGCGCGCCGGCTGAGCTCGGCGATGGTGAGGCCCGGGCGCGCGTTGAGATTCTCCAGCATTCCCAGGCTGGCCAGCGAGAGCGGACTGTCCCCGAGCGCGGCTTCTCCCAGCAGCGACGTGCGGATCGAGACGGCCCACAGCAAGTGCACGAGCCAGTGCTCCCAACGGTCCTCCTGACCTGCCTGACCTGCCTGACCTGCCTGACCTGCCTGACCTGCCTGACCTGCCTGACCTGCCTGACCTGCCTGACCTGCCTGACCTGCCTGACCTGCCTGACCTGCCTGACCTGCCTGACCTGCCTGACCTGCCTGACCTGCCATGGCGTCACTATAGCCCAAGCACCTTGTAGTAATCACACGTTGATATTACAGCATCTTGATTTCACAAGACCTTGTAGTACGCTCGGAGGCGTACAGGAACTCAGTAACGCGAGAGGAGGAGCAGTGGTTCAGGAACCGACAAGCACGCCGAGCCTGGGGGCCCCGGCCGACCCGGCGCCGCCGATCCGCGGCTTGCGATCGGAATACGCCCGGGTCGGCGGCCACCGCCTGCACTACTGGACCGGCGGCCCAGACGACGGGACCCCGGTGCTGCTGTGGCATGGCTTCCTCGCCACCGGCTACGCCTGGCGCGGGGTCGCCCCCGCCCTGGCCGACGCCGGAATGCGCGTCCTCGTCATCGACATGCTCGGCTACGGCGACAGCGACAAGCCGGGCGGCACCGATCCCTACAGCGCACGCGCGCTGGCCGAGCAGGTCCGCGCCCTGACCGCCCGCAGCGGGTTCGGCGCCGGYCGGCCCATCCTGCACGTCGGGCACGACATGGGGGCGCCCCCGGCCCTGCTGTGGGCCGCCAGCCACCCAGAAGAGACCCGAGGCCTGGTCTACGCCGAGGCGCCCACCATGCTCGGCGGCCCGTTGCGGGACGTCCTGGCCTACGCCCCGGGCACCATGACCACAGGGTCCATGTGGTGGTGGATCTTGCCGCTGGCCCCGGGAGTGYCGCAGGCACTGATCGTGGGGCGTGAGGAAGCCTTCCTGCGCTGGTTCTACGACGGCCCGGCGGGAGCGCCCCGTGCGTTCGACGAGGCCACGGTGGCCGAATACCTGCGCACCTTCTCCKGGCCGGCCGGGGTACTCGGCTCCATGGGCGTCTACCGCGCCGCGTTCGCCAGCATCGCGCAAACCGAGCCGCTGCTCGTACACCCGACCCCCGTCCCCGTCCTCGCCGTGGGCGGCGAACGGGGCCTGGGCCAGCAGGTCGGCCGGATGCTGCCGCCGGTGGCCTCGCGCCTTAGCACGTCCATCCTCGACGGCGCCGGGCATTTCCTGCCCGAGGAAGAGCCCGAGCGGCTCGCCGCGGCCATCACCCTGTTCAACGACYGGATCTGAACGACCGAGGAGGAACGATGAGCTTCACCCCGCACACCGCCAGCCCGGCGACGCAGCCGGCGACGCAGCCCGCGACGCGCGGCTACGTCCTTGGCCCGGATGAGGGCAACCCCTATCACTGGCTCGRCACCCTCAGCCTGACCAAGGTGATGGGCTCGGTCACCACCGGCAACCTCGACATCGTCGACCACCGCGTTCCGCCCGGCTACGCGCCCCCGCCACACGTGCACCGCGACTCCGACGAGGTGTTCTTCCTGATCGACGGGCACCTGGAGGTGCACTGCGGCGACGACGCGTGGGAGGCCGGGCCCGGCTCGCTGCTCTTCCTGCCGCGGGGGGTCCCGCACCGCTTCGTCAACGCCGACCAGCCTGCCCGCACCCTGCTGATCAACGCGCCCGCCTCGTTCGCGGACCTGGTCGTCGCCATCGGCGACCCCGCGCCCGGCCTTGACATGCCCGGCCCGGACGCGCCGGTGCCGTCAACGGAGGAGATCTTCGCCCAGTCGCAGTGGTACGGCATCAACCCCGCGTGACGGACGGAGCGAGCCAGACAGGCAGGAAACCTCATGGTCGACGTCAGCCGCACGAGCAGGCCCCCGATACCCAGGACGTCGTCGAGCAGCCCCGCACCCGGTCGATCTCGCCGCCGGTGCAGTCGATCAAAACCTTGACCTCCACGTCACACGTGCCCGGATCCGCCGTCACGAAGAATCCCACCACGCCAGCACCGACAGCACTGCCGCGGAAGACGCCCACGCCGTCACCGTCACCGTCCGCGGCCACGGCGCCCTCCAGGTAGCCATAGTCGATGGGGTACACGGCCTCCGGCACCCGGGGGTGCCTGCTGCCGGCCGGGCGGTGCACMACCAGCCGCGAGGTAGCCGCCAACTCGTTGAGGTAGCCGCCAACTCGTCGAGGTTGCCGCCAACTCGTCGAGGTTGCCGAACAGCCGTGCGCGGGACGCGTCAACCATGATCACCGCCGAATCGGGGAGGTCCGCCAAGGAGACCACCGACATGAAGTGGTTCAGGGCGAAGAGCATGGTCCTGCCGCCTGACGTGAACGGCGACTCCCGGCCGGTGCCATCGGCATGCTGGACGGCAACTGGACGTGACCGTTCCCTTCGTCGCTGCCCGGGCCGTCGGCGAACAGGGTGCCCTGCACACTCTTGCCGTGGCCCCAGCAGCTGCCCGCGGCTACCGTGGCTGTCCTCCGAAGTAGCCACCGCTCAACACCTCGGCTGATCGGACGCCGTTCGCGTGATCGCAACATGGTCGTCCAGCCGGGACTCGAACCAACTCGCGAGGCCGTGACCAGCACCGTTCCACAGTGCTGGATCTCAAGCGACAGATCGCGAACCGTATTCACCCAGGCCAAGATCATGATCAGAAAAAGGGTGGACCTGACACGGCAGCAGAAGAACCGATCGGTCTTGGTCGAAGGCCCTGAAATCACCGTCCGCCCGGTCGGGACGCGGCAACTGACCAGGAACGATGCCAGATAAGGATCGAAATGATCGAACCACGGCCGGCCTCGAACGCATGTTCCGCAGGGTTGGTGGGACCCTCCCCACGGTGAGTCGCTCGACTGTGGTGGGAGGGAATCGTGGGCGACGATCCCGTCCGGCGGGGGCTCATGGCAGCGAGGTGGATGAGTTCCTCCTTGGTGAAGACGTTCGCCAATCTCCGGCTGGCGGGGTCGTGATCGTGGCGGCACTGGTCCGAACGCCCGGCCCCGACGCGATCCACCAGCATGGCCAGCGCCCGCGTCTTCTCCTCGTCGTCCCGGACCAGACGGGCATCGGCGTGGATCACCACCGAACGATAGTTCAGTGAATGATGGAAAGCGGAACGAGCCAGGACAACGCCGTCGAGAAGCGATACGGTCATACACATCCGGATCGGCGCGGATCTCGCCAGAATGGCCAGCCTTGCCGCGCTGGAGGCGTGCACGTACACAAGATCGTCGGCGCGGACGTGCATCGTGGGCAGGACATGCGGCTGCCCGTGTACGACCAGGCCGACGTGGCAGACGAGTGCCTCGTCCAGAACGCTGTGCACAGCCTCGCGCTCGYGGCTGACTCGATCGGAGCTGCGGGTGGGTCGCAACATACTGGGCATGCTGCCCGTCGCGGGGAGCGATGTTCACCGAAAATAGGTCGGGCACTTACCAGCCGTGAGCGGAAACGGAGCGCGGCGGGAGCGTCCCGAGCGGCGGTGCGGTGTGTTCGCGATGGGAGAGGCCCTCCAGGTCCAGGAAGTTGTCCTCGGRCTCGACTGTGGTCTCCTTGAGAAGATTTTCCACCCGCTGCACGGTGAGCTGTCGCACCACCTCCGCTCCCGGGACGTAAGTATTCGGAAGTCCCGTTGTTGATCGGTGCCGGTGGTGCTGGCTGGGGTCTGCGTGTGGCCTGATGGGCGACGGTGGGTGATGTCCTGATGGCTGGATTGGTGTGCTGCGTGCCAAGGCTGAAAGCGCCGGGCGGACGGTTGTTGAGGTGAACGCCCGCCACACCTCCCAGCGGTGCGCCGAGTGCGGGCACGTCGCGAAGGAGAACCGTCCCTCGCAGGCCGAGTTCCGCTGCGTGAGGTGCGGGCACTCGGCGCACGCCGACGAGAACGCGGCGATCAACATTCTCAGGGCAGGGCTTGCCCTTCAAGCTGACGCTCAGGCGGCTTGAGAAGCCGCCGGCTTTAGCCGGCGKAGGAGTCACTTCCCCAGCGAGCTGTGCATCTCCCAGACCAGGATCTGTTATGCGCGCCAGCATCTATGGTCTGACCAGTGCAGTAACGTGCCCCGGTCGTCTCGCCCGCGCCGCCTCGGGCACCCCTCAGGCACACGCAGAAGGGGCGCCCGGTGAGCGCCTCCACCGCCGCCGAGCGGGTAATCCTCCGCGACGGCGACTGGGAGCTTGAGCAGCTCCTCGACGGCCTCGGTGACGATGACGACGGGACCCGCCGCCGGCCGGTCATCGCGGAGACCACCATTCGCTACCTGGTGTGGGTCGAAGACGAGTACGCGACCGCGGATCTCCAGGAGGACCATGAGCTGATCGAGGGCGCTGAGGTCGTCGACGGCGACATGACGGTGACCGACCCAGACGACATGGACTGGTGGCACATCTACCGGCAGCCGTTCGGCCCGGACAGCGCGCCGGTGGAGGGTCCGGCGTGGAAGTGCCCGGAGCTGCGGTGTCACGCTTATCAGCCTGCGGGGGCTTCTTACGAGCGGCGGCACGGGTGGTTGTGCCCGCACGCCGCTGAGGGTGGTGCCCGGTGAGCGCCACCGAGGGCACCACCCGCCGCTGCAACCCCCCGGAGGTGGCCGGATGAGCGAGCCCACCATCCGCGTCCTGTCCCTCGGCGCTGGCATCCAGAGCACCACGCTCGCGCTCCTCGCCGTCGAGGCCGCGCTACCGCGACCGGATGCGGCGATCTTCGCCGACACCGGCTGGGAGCCGCGGGCCGTGTACGAGCACCTCGACCGCTCCCGGATGCCGCTCGATCAGGCGCCGATCGACAAGCTGACCCGCGCCGAGTGGATCGCGCTCTACCAGCCCACCATCTTCGACACCCTCGACGAGGAAGGCGACCCGGACGGATGCTCGCCCTACGGATGCCGCAGCGGAGCGACGGCGTGATCGCCCTGTTCCGGCCGCGCCGCCGACCCCAACCCACACCCGCGCCCGAGACCCTCACCGCCTACGAGATCATGGCCCGCTGGCGACCCGGGKCACACGACCGGCCATGGACCTGGGCCGACGAGATCGCAGACCTCGTCACACGCGACCGCGAGCGGCTCGGCTGGATCGCCCGGCACTGCATGCACGTCCCGATCCTCGTGGGCCCGGACGGCCGGGTCTGGGACGTTGACTTCCTCTCCGCCCTGAAGGGCGGAGATTCCCGTCTGCTACGCCCCGGTGGGGGTGAGCTTCGGGTGGGTTCCCGCTTCGTCGCGCGGTGCCGGCACGGATGCCGGTCTTACCTGCGCTCCACGGGCAGACACGGCCAGTCCGGCCGCCTTCGCGACGTTGACCGCCGCGTTCACATCCCTGTCCAACACCGACCCGCACGCCTGGCACGTCCACTCCCGGACCGCCAGCGGTTTCGGGCCGTCCTTCACCCCGCAGGCCGAACAGACCTGCGACGTCGGCTCGAACCGTCCGATCCKGACGAACGTCCGGCCGTACCGGGCGGCCTTGTACTCCAGCATGGCGACGAACGCCGACCAGCCGGCGTCGTGCACCGACTTCGCCAACCGCGTGCGCGCGAGCCCGTTGACCGCCAAGTCCTCGACGGCGACCGCTTGATTCTCGCGGATCAGCCGGGTGGAGAGCTGGTGATGGAACTCGCGGCGCGCGTCGGCGACCCGCGCATGCTCCCGGGCGACCTTCAACCGAGCCTTGGCCCTGTTCTTCGAGCCCTTCTTCTTCCGGGACAGGTCGCGTTGCACCCGGCGGAGACGTTTCTCCGTGCGGCGCAGGAACCGCGGGGAGTCGATTTTCCTCCCGTCGGAGAGGACCGCGAAGTGGCCGAGTCCCAGGTCGATACCGACCTCGGTGGTCGTCTCCGCCGGGCTGTCCACCTGTCCCGCCTCGACGACGAAGCTCGCGAAGTACCGGCCTGCGCTGTCCCGGATCACCGTCACCGACGACGGTGCCGACGGCAACCTGCGCGACCAGCGGACCGGAACATCGCCGATCTTCGGTAGGCGCAGCTTCCCGCCCGTGGTGACCGACCAGCGGGCGTTGGCGGTGAACCTGACCGACTGGCGGGTGTCCCGCTTGGACTTGAACCGCGGCGCGCCCATCCGGGGCCGTTTCCCGGCCAGCCCGTCGAAGAAGTTCCGATAGGCCGTATCGAGGTCGCGCAGCGACTGCTGCAACACCACCGCGGACACCTCTGCGAGCCAAGCCCGTTCCGGGCTCTTCTTCGCCTCGGTGATCAGCAGCTTCGACAGGTCCCCCGTCTTCGGGAACGGCAGCCCCGCCGCCCGCGCATCCTCCCGGGCGCGCAGGCCGTCGTTGTACACGACCCGGGCGCACCCGAACGCCTGTGCCAGCGACGCACGCTGACCCGCCGTCGGGTGGAGCCGGAAGCTGTACCGAAGCTGCACACCCCCAGTTTACCCTTGGTTTATGGCCACCGATCTCAACGTTCGCACTGGCAGGCACTGCGTTTTCGCCCTGCACGCCCACTTGGTTTTCGTCACGAAGTATCGGCATCGGGTGTTTGACGATCAGCACCTCACCCGACTGGAAGAGATCATGCGGGCGGTGTGCGTCGACTTCGAGACCGAACTCGTCGAGTTCAACGGCGAACATGACCATGTCCACCTGCTGGTCAACTTCCCACCCAAGGTCGCCCTGTCGAAGCTGGTGAACAGCCTCAAGGGCGTGTCGTCGCGCCGGATGCGCCAGGAGTTCCCCGAGCTGGCCCGGCACTACTGGCGGGCGAACCGGCTCTGGTCCGGGTCGTACTTCGCCGGGTCGGTCGGTGGCGCGCCGCTGGAGGTGCTCCGCCGGTACATCGAAGAGCAGACCCGCCCGGTTTAGGGCACGCTCAGGCCGCGAGGCGGCCTTCCCGCGCGGCCCTTCACCCCCGGCCTGAAGGCCGGAGCACTGGGCCGCAACTTGGTAGCAGGTTCTCGCCCTATTCGGCGCGCACGGTTGCCGTCCAGGCTCCGTGGGAGAGCCGGATGCTGCCGTCGTCGGCGATCCGGGCGTTGGCGCCGAGGTGCGGGGCGTATCCGAGGCGGAGCCAGTCGTCGCGGACGTCGTCGAGAATGTCCCAGAGTCGGCGCGGCCCGCCCTGGTGAACCGTCGGCAGATCGGCGCCGACCGCGGTAGCCCGYGCCCACGACCCGTCCGAATGGGCCATGATCGCCGTGTGCCGGCCGTCGGCCTCCCTGCGGTAGCCGTGCCGTACCCCCGGCACGGCCAGGGCGATCATGGCCGACAGCTCCCACGCCTCGGCGACGTCCACGACCGGGTATCGGCCGGTGGTCACCTCCTCGCCGTCGGCCTCGTCAAGCCGGTCGCTGTCGACCGCGTTCGGCGGGTAGTCATCACCGGTGCGGGTGCGCATGAACGCGGCCGGCGTGAACTCGACCATGCCCACGCGGCCGCGTGGGGTGCTCGTCACGGTGATGACCATGTAGGTGCCGGTGATCGTGGCGACCAGCCGCCCCCCCGGGCGTAGTGCGTCCAGCCAGCTCGTCGGGATGGACGGGACCGAGACCATGGAGACGATCCGGTCGTACTGGCCGGGCAGCGGACCGGTGGCATCCACGGTCAGGGYGGTGGGGTGCAGGTCGAGGGCGGCGAGGCGGTCCGCGGCGGCGGCGACCAGGTACGGGTCGACGTCGATCGTGGTGATGCGCTGGTCGTCGTAACGGCGGGCGAGTAGCGCCGCCCCGTACCCGGAGCCGGTGCCGACGTCCAGGATGTTCAGGCCCTCGGCCAGTTGGGCGTGCTGGTACATGCGCAGGGCCAGCGCAGGCATCGTGGCCGACGACGTCGGCATGCCCATCGGCCTGTCGCCCTCGGCGGCGTGATCGGCGTGGTTCTTGCCGACTCTCGTGACGAGCGACCGGTGGGCGGCGTAGACATCGGCGATCGGGCCGCGGCGCAGGTCCCACCCGTTCTCGGTTCGCACCCACCACGCGGGCACGAACTCGTGCCGTGGGATGTCGGCGACGACCGGATACCAGCGGGA
This sequence comes from Frankia sp. CcI156, assembly GCF_001983015.1. Taxonomy (NCBI): domain Bacteria; kingdom Bacillati; phylum Actinomycetota; class Actinomycetes; order Frankiales; family Frankiaceae; genus Frankia; species Frankia sp. CcI156. The sequence goes on along the minus strand of NZ_MOMD01000025.1, from coordinate 8,393 downwards.
TCCGGGATGGCTGATCTCGTCGGCCAGGGTGCGGGCGTGCGCCCGCCACGGCTCGGCCATCAGTTCGGGTCCGGCTCGGGATGCACCGGCCCACATCTCTCATGGTCGCTGTCCGGATCGCACGGGCCCATCCGGGACCGCGGGACCGATTCCACCGCGGCCTGCCACTGCTTCCCGGCCAGCAGACCGGCCAGCGGGGTGTCCCGGACGTTACCGCCGTCGAGGCCGCGGCTCATCACGCACGGCGTGATCCTGCCGTCCGGCAGGACCGCGGCCCGGCCGAGCCCGCAGTGTCCGCAGCCGCCCGCCGTGGCCCCGTCGTGGCCGGCCGCCCGGCCGAACGCGCGGACCACGTCCCGGCGGATGTTCGTCACGCCGAGGCCGAGCAGATCCGAGTGCGCCCGGTCGGCGGCGTCGCCGCCACCGACGATGCCGACCCGCAGGGGGATGGAGCGGCGCAGCACCTCGATGAGGTTCGCCCGGGTCAGGGCGTGGGAACCGGCGCGGCCGGTGACCCGGTCGTGGTCAGCCGCGCTGGCCGCATAGTAGCTGGTGGCCAGCCGCACCCCGAGGCRCATCAGCGTCGGCCACAGCTCGGCGGGCACCCGCACCAGGTTGCTGAAGATCTCCACGGTCAGGCCGGCGGCGAGGGCGTAGCCGACCAGGTCGGGCAGCGCCGGGTGCAGCGTCGGTTCGCCGCCGATCATCGCTACCTGGCGGACGCCGAGCCCGGCCGCGTCGTCGATGACCTTGTGCCAGTCGTCGACGGTCATCGTCCCGTGGCCGGCAGTCGGCCCGGACTCGGCGTAGCAGTGGGAGCAGGCAAGCTGGCAGCGTCCGGTGATCTCCAGCCACAGCATCTCGGTGTGGGGCATGTGCACCTCCAAGGTAAGTATTTGTTAGGCCGCCGCTGCCACGGGTGTGGCTGGGATGCGCGTACGGCCCATATCGGTGACCGCCCATCCGCCGCCGACTAACTGCCGCAGGAGTCCGGCGTCCTCCTGCTCCTGGCACCAGATCCGGAGCCGCGGCATGCTCAGGCCGAGCCGGTGGGCAACGTCGTCCATGTCCACCGCCCCGAAAACGGGCGGGCGGGTGGCGGCGATCGCCGACCAGCCGTCGGCCGAGTCGAGGGGCCGGGCGAGTGCGGCGGTCGAGGCCGCCGCACCGGCGGTGGTGTACCGCCAGCAGCCCGCGTCCACGGCGAGAATGCGCCGGGCGGCGAGCGTGGCGAGGCGCAGTGCCAGCTCCTCCCGGTCCACCCGACCTGTCTCCGCGTCCAGGACGCGGGCGATCCGTTCGGTGCTCGCCGGCCCGGAGGTCTGCGCGGCGGTGAGCGCGGCCCACAGCTCCCGGCGGCGGACCGCGTCCACCGGACGGCGCACCAGCGGTGGCACGTCCCGCCGGGGGGCGAACCGGTAGGCCCTCCCTGCGCCGGTGCGCTGCTCGGCCATGATGCCCACAGTGGTGAGGGTGGCCATCCAGGCGGCTACCTGCTCGCGAGGGGCCTGGAGCCGGTCGGCGAGGGTCTGCGGGCGGATCCAGCCGCCGCCGGGCCGGGCCCGGTTGTCCGCCCAGGCCAGCCCGGCCGCGAGCCGGACGGTTGGGATCATGTCGATGGTGCGCATGGAACCCCCCGGTGACGATGGGCCGGCTCAGGCGCCGGTGGCACTGGCGGTGATGAGCGGGATCTGCTCGACGGCTCGGACGGSGAGTTCCTGAGCGTCGAGCGCGGGTAGCTGGTCGAGCGTGCCGGCGTGGATCGCGGCGGAGAGTGCCCGCCACACCGGCGCGGGGAGCCGGGCCTCCCGCTGGTGGAGGTAGCCGTAGCCGTGCACCACCTCGCCGCCGTCCCGCCGCGAGCGGCCGCCGGATGACGACCACGCCGTCCATTCCTCGCCGAGCGTGGCGAGACGGCCGGCGGTGGTGACCTTGGCCAGACCAACCCAGATCACCAGCGGCAGCCGCAGGTCGCCACCGGTGCCGGCGTAGTCGTAGCGGATGACGACCTCGGCACCCGAGCGGCCGACCAGGATCGTCGGGGCGTCCGGGGTGGCCGGCGCGGTGGCCTGCCGGGACATGATCTCTCCCTGTGTTGTGGGGCCTGCCCGCCGCCGTCGGGGTGGACGGCCTCCCGGGCGGGCAGGCGGTCAGTGGGCCGCGGCGACCTTCTCTGCGCCTGTGACGAGCTGGTCCAGCTCGGCGCCGAGGGTTTCGGGTATGCGCTGCGCGGTCGCGCTGTGGAAGGCACGTAGGTACGGCACGAGGCGTAGGAACGGGTGTCGGGCCGCCCAGTAGCGGGTCGGGTCGGTGCTGCGTTCGGCGCCGCGCAGGACATAACCCATACTGACGATCTTGTCGGCGGTGAGGGCGGCCATGACCAGATCAGGCAGCCGGTCGAGGCGCCGCAGCGCCCGTGTCGGCGCGGTGGCGTACAGGTCCATCGCCATGTGCTCGCCGTACATCAGCCACACCATCGTCAGGGTGCGGGTGCCGCACCGGTCCTCGATGGCGTTGTCGACCAAGGCCGATCCGCGGTAGTCGGGCACGTCGTGCAGCARCACCGCGGCCACCAGGTCGGCCGGCGCGTCGGGCAGGTGCCGGCCGAGGGTGACCGCGACGCGGACGGCATGGCCGAGCGCCGGGGCGCTGTCGATGATGTGYCCGGCGCACCATTCGCGGGCGATCCCGAGAGCGTGCTCGATGACCGGCGGCCGGGGCCGGGTGAGCACGGACCTGCGCAGCGGTGGCGATGATAGGCGGGTGGGGTCCGGTAGCGAGGTCATGGATCATCCCTGGGATGAGGACGCGCTGTGCGCGGTCTGCCCCGGACAGCTCCACGACCCGGGGCGGTTCGATGTGGTGGACGGGCCGCAGCCCGGCTGCCGGTACGACTCGACGGCCGGCTACCGGCGGGACACGGCCAGCGGAGTGCCGGTGTGCATCCACCCGGACAAGATCGGGGTGCGGCCGGGCCGGTACGCCTCCGGGGGTGAGGGGTGGCCCGCGCGGACGCCCCCGGCCGCCCCAGCGGGGCCGATGCCGGCCGAGGCCGGCGCGTTGGCCGGGTGGATGACGGAGCTGGTCCGCCACGCCGGCCCGGGCCGGGTGGATGCGGTGCTCGCTGATGCGGAGCGGCAGGCGGCCCGCAGCTTCCCCGCGGACGTCGTCGTCGGCGCGCTGCGGGCCGCCCTCGCCGCGATGGTCTAGCGGCCGAAGGTGAAGTAGTGCGACCGGCCGCCGGCCTGCACCCCGATCGACTCGTAGTGCTCGGACAGGATGTTGAGACGGCGCGCGGTCTCGGCCTTGCCGAGCCAGTAGCGCCGGGGCAGCTCCCCCCAGCGGGCAGCCCGGTAGATCTGGTCGGTGTAGCCGTCGACGTCGTAGTCGAACCGCTCCGCGTCGGTCGAGTGGACGAACGTCACCCGCAGATCGGCCTGGATCCGGGAGAGGATCGTGAACTGGGCGGTCAGCGCGTGCACCATCTCGTCCACCGGCGCGGCGACCAGCAGTTCCGCCGCCCGCTCGTCGCCGGTGAGCTCGTAGACCGCCGCCTTCATCGCCATGGTGCGCAGACCCTCGACGAACAGGTGCGGCCCGTCTTCGTCCAGGTCCCACTCGGCGATCAGYGGGTAGCCGGTGAACGTCGCCCAGCACGTCGGGTACTTCAGCGTGCTCGACCGCAGCCGGTCGAACTCCGGGTGCTCCTGGATCATGTCCATGATCACCGCCGCGCGCTCGCCGGCGGTGTACGGGCTCGGCAGGTCAACAATCATGATCGTTCCGGTCTCGGGGTTGGTCACGAGGCTCCTCCATGGGGATGTGAGGTGGGCTTCTGCCCACGGGGGCGCAGCGTTACCGCCGCGAACGGGACTGCTCGGCGCGCCAGCCCGCACTCAGCAGTTGGCACATCCGCCGGTGTGGATATGACACCCTCCGGCGCAGATCTGGTACAGACTGYGAGAAACTCGCATGCGCGAGAGGCATCTCTCTCGCGTCAGCGCAGGACGGGGAGACGATGACGGCTGTCGCGGCGCCGGCACGGGCGACGTTCGTTGCTGAAGTCGAGCGGCTGATCAAACAGACTGGGACGAACCGGTCCGAGCTGGCCCGCCAGATCGGCGTCAGCCGGATGGTCATCTCTGCYGCCGTCCGAGGTGAACAGCATGGGAGCCCGAAGCTCCTCCCATCACCGCACGTGATCGAGGRCTTGGACCGGGAGCTCCATGCCGCCGGCCGGCTGATCGCCCTCTGGCAGGACGCGGTGATGGAACGCACCGCCGACGAGATCAGATTGGATCGTGGACACCGTCTCTCTCTCGGCCCCACAGTGGATAGCCGGGGGCCAGGAGAGGAGACGAGTACGGACCGGCGCGAGTTCGTGGAACTGACCGCCCTGTCGGCCCTGGCCGCTGCCGCGCAGACACGCATGGACGAGGCGGTGACCGCGGCGACGCTCGACGAGCTGGAGGAGGACGCGGACGAGATCGCCTGTGTCTATGGCTCTGCCCCCCACGCTTCTCTCCTGCCTGAGGTCGGCGCCCGCTGGCGGCAGATCACCACGATCCTCGGCGGCCCCGTCGCCCCCGAGGCGCGGCCACGGATCACCCTGCTCGGCGGCCAGTTCACGTATTTCCTGGGCCGCCTGGCGTTCAACACCAACGACATGCGCTCCGCTCGCCGTTTCGCCGGCCTCGCCGGCCGCTACGCCGCGGAGGTCGGCGACCCGGTCCTCATCCTGTCCGTGGCCGCGCTGCGGTCGAGCATTGCCTACTGGCGGCGGCGGTACGCCCCGGCGCTCGCGGACCTCCAGGCCGTCGCGCACATCTCCGATCCGTACATGACCGCGCGGATCGCCGCATACGAGGCGCGCACCCACACCGCCCTAGGGGATATCCCTGCGGCCCGGGAGGCGCTCGACCGTATGGAGATGACCGCGGACACGTTCGCACCCCGGCCCGGGTCGACCCCGGTAGGCCCGGCCGGCGTGGCGATGTTCCGCGCCGGCGCCGCGCTCGCGCTTGGCGACATGGACGAGGCCCGACGGTGGGCGACCATGGCCGTGGACGGCTACCAGCGCCGCGGTGGCGACTACTCGGCCGAGGAGTCCCACCACGCAACGCTGACCCTCGCGCTCGCGCACCTGCGCGGCACCCGGCCTGAGCCCGAGGAGGCCGCGCGCATCGCGAGCACCGTGCTGGCCGACAGTCCGTCTCCCACCCACACCGTCAGCGGGAAACTCCGCAGCCTCGGACGCGCGTTCAGCGCTGACCACCGGCAGCTCCCCGAAGTCGCCGCGTACGTCGAGGCATACCGGGCCCTGCCGGCGGGAACCGGCGCGTCGTGACCACCATCCCCACCCTCACCACCGAGCGGCTGACCCTGCGGCCCATCGCCCGCGCCGATCTCGACGCCTACGCCGGGATCTGGGCCGATCCGGAGTTCGCCCGGTACATCGGCGGCCCGACCGACCGGCACGGCATGTGGCACAACCTCGCCGCCAACATCGGCTGCTGGGAGCTGGAGGGTGTCGGCCCGTGGTCCGTCGTCGAACGCGCGACCGGGACGCTCGTCGGCCGCGCGGGCCTGTGGTCCGAACCGGGCTGGCCCGGCATCGAAACGGTCTGGTTCATCGGCCGGCCCTGGTGGGGGCGAGGCTATGGAACCGAGGYGGCGAGCGCTGCGATCACCTGGGCGTTCGACACCCATCCCGACCTGCCCGAGGTCGTGTCCGTCGTCCGCGCCGAGAACGCCGCGTCGGTCCGCCTCGCCGAACGGCTCGGCATGCACCTCGCGCGAACCGAGCATCTCCACGGCGCGGAGAAGGGCGTGTACGCGATCAGCCGCGAGGATTGGACGCGCCGGGCCGCCGCAGTCTGATTCACAGACCGGGATCGTCATCGGCGGCCCCGAGGAAGCCGCACACGGAGCGCGGCAATGGCGTCCGCGGTGGCCGGTGACCGGGTGCAGGCCAGCGCAGCGCCCGTTGCGGCCCGTGGCGCGCCCAGAACGGGCCCGGACCGCCCGCTGGCGTCGGCCGCGTGGTCGGCGCACACCGGGCAGGGCGCGGGCTGTGTGTGAAGCCGGCACATGTTCCGCAGGTTCGGTGGCGTCGGCGTCACGGCCGAGCTGGCGGCGGCCGGGGCGGGTTCGAGGTCACGGATGCGGCGTCGGCGCACTGCGGCCGGGCTGCGGACCGGTCCGGACAGGGGCGCCCGGTAGGCATCGACGATCTGCGCGGGGGCGCAGCCGCGGGCGAGGGCGGCGGCGATGTCCGGGCGCCAGGAGGCGGGGAGCCGCTCGCCAACGACCAAGCGGCCGGCGAGGTCGGCGTACGGGTCCGCCTCGACGGCGTCGGTCGGCTCCTCAGCGTCGAGCGTGGGCGGATCGGGTTCGTCGTCGGTGGGCTCTGCTGCTGCTTGTAGTTCCAGGGAGCTTGCAAGGGAGGGGTCCGGTCCACCGGACGCAATTCGGCGGCCGACCGGACGCAACTCGCCGGTAACTTCCGTGTCTGCGTCCGGTCCACCGGACCCAAGTCCGTCGTGATCCTCGCGGTCTGCGTCCGCCCCACCGGACGCAATTACCTCGCCTGTGGGACTGTCTGGGCTTGCCTGCGTCCGGCCAGCCGGACCCATTTCGGCCGTCTCCTCGAACCGCGCCTCGTCGAACAGCAGCTCATAGACAGCGACGTGGCCCCGTCTGGCGCGCTCGATCTGGCGGATCAGCCCACGATCGGCGAGCTTGCCGAGGACCGCGGCAAGCTGAGAGCGGCTCTTGAGTCCCGAGCGGGCGAGGAGCTTGGGCAGGCCGGGTGAAGAGCGCCGCGAACCGCGGCGGGCATCCTCAGCGAGGATGAGCACGACCGTCCGCTCAGCGGGGGGCAGTTCCCCGGGAAGCAGGTCGAAGGCGGCAGCGACCCATCCCCAGCTCACAAGGCGCCCCAACAGGCGAGTGCAGTCGAGTCGTCGGGGGTCTGGCCGCCTTCGGGCAGGCTGCCGCGGGCATGATAGGACACGGGTTGATGGCCCTTCTCAGGCAAGGGTTGTCGATCAAGGGCCGGTCGGGAGCTGCGAACTCCTGGTCGGCCCGCTTCATGTGCGCTGAGACCGTGGTCGTCAGCCGGCACGTGCAGTGCCGTGGATCAGCCGGATTCGGCTGCGGGTCTCGCTGGTGCGCGCCCTGTTCGCCGCATCCACTCCTCGATGTCCGTGGCGAGCCAGATCTTGCCGACGCGCAAAGTCGCGATTGGTTCCGGGAACGTCGGATCGGACTTCATGATCTGGTAGATCCGCGCGGAGCCCAGGCCGAGAGCCTGCGCGATCTCCGCTGCGGCCATGAGCCGAAGATCCTTTGTCATAGGTGGCAAGTCTAGTAGCCGAGTCGTCAGTAAGTGGGTTGCATGCTAGACGACTTCTCTAGTAGCGTGCCACTTGAGCGGCCCCGCCCGGAGCTCTCACCCTCCGGCCGGGGCCTACGGATCACACCTGTCAGCACCAGGAAGGACCCGCGTGTTCTACGTTCCCACTCGCCGCCCCTTCGGGCAGCGTTTCGCTGGCGCCGCCCGGCGTGCCCTCTGCGCCGCCGCTGTCCGCCTGCTGGACCGCCTCGGCCCGGCCGAGCTCCCGGCGGCTGTCGAGCTGGCTCCGGTCGTCCCCACCGCCCCGGTCGCGGCCCAGCCGACGCCGGCCGCGTCGCCGGTGCTGTTCGCCGTCGACGAGCTGCCCCCGCTGGAGGTGATCGACGCGGCGGCGGTCGCGTTCGACCTCGCGGGTGAGGCGGCCCGCTCCGGGGACCGTGGCAAGCGGAAGGCCCGCCGGCTGCTCGACCGGCTCCCCGACGGCGTCTACGGCCGCTGGCAGGTCGAGCGGGTCGCCTCGGCGAAGACCACCCCCGACCTGGAGCAGATTCGCGCGGACTACGCCCGTGCCGGGCTCGGTGAGGTGCCGATGCGGCCGTGCGCTCCGACCCTGCGCGTCACCCTCGCCCCGGCCGTCGCGCTGGCCCCGGCGGTGGCGGCATGAACCCCGAGTCGCTGTTCACCAGCCACCCCGACCTGATCAAGCTGGGTGCCACGCCCGTGCCGCCCGCCGAGCTGTTCACCCTCGCCGGGGTGCCCGAGAATCTGCGGCCCACCGACACCGACCGGGCCGACGCCCGGCAGGCCCTGACCGGCAAGAGCAGCGCCGTGCAGGCCGGTACCGCCGCCGGTATCGCGTACGCGGCGCTGGTCGCGGTCGCATCCGGGATGCCGGGCGCCGACCTCGGTGTCCGCACCGCCCTCGCCCACGTCGCGTACTTCGTGACTCCTCTGACGCCTAAAGGCGTCAGCTTCTCAGGAAGCTTGCGCCACCTGAAGGGCGAGCCCCGCCCCGAGTATGTTGATCGCCGCGTTC